>CAVJJV010000086.1:0-9352 GCA_963650055.1 Comamonas kerstersii
TTGTTGATTTAGCCAAAATAGGCAGTTAAAGTAGGTTTATCATCAAGTTGGTGATATATCACAAAACAAAACGGAGGATATTTTAAAATGAAGAAATTCGCATTGGTTCTTCTCGTATTATTACTCGCCGTATCGACTGTATTCGCTAATGGAAGCAGTGAAAAGGCAGAAAAGAAAACAAAGATCGGTATTGCCGCATGTCACTACACGAACTCCTGGAACGTAACGAACACCGAGAGCATGCTCAAGGTATTCGAGGATGCAGGATACGATGTTGTATGGAACGAGGCAAAGAACGACACTGCAACACAGGTTGCAAACGTCAACGACCTCATTGCTCAGGGATGCGACTGGATTGTCATGAAGCCGAAAGAGGAGCAGGGGCTTCTGCCGGCAATCGAAGCATGCAAGGCTGCAGGCGTCAAGGTCATCCTCATCGACAGAACAGTTGCTGCTGAGGCAGGCGTCGATTTCGTATGCGGTATAAGAACAAATGCATATCTCGGCGGCCAGCAGGTGGCAGAGTGGATTGTCGAGAACTATCCGGAAGGCTGCAACTACATCGAGGTTCTCGGAACAGCAGGGTCGACTACAAGCATCGAGAGATCGAGCGGACTCCACTCCGTCCTCGACAGCTACGGCAGCAAGTACACATGTCTCGACTCCCAGCCGACTGACTTCTCACGTGCTCAGGGCCAGAAGGTCACCGAGAACATGTACCAGGCATACGGAAAGAAGATCGACGTCGTCGTAACACAGTCCGACGAGCTCTGCTTCGGTGTTCTCCAGGCACTTGATTCAGTAGGAGCAGAACCGGGGAAGGATGTAAAGGTATGTACAATCGGAGACGGAGCTTCTGCTCTTCTCGACGAAATCATTGCAGGCCGTGTTGCATGTGCAAGCGAGTGCACTCCATACCTCGGCGATGTTGTTCTCCAGGCTATCAAGACAGTCGAGAACGGCGGAACACCCGACCCGAACACATGGGCGAACGACAGATTCTTTACAATTGAGAACGCTGCTGCAGAAAAAGCCAAGGCAACCTGGTGATCGGGTAACCGATGCCCCGGGAGGATATCTGTCCCGGGGTTTCTTTTTGAAATGCAGTTGGAGTAGAAGATGGCAGAAGAATTATTGAAACTTGTTGATATTTCAAAATCATTCCCCGGTGTCAGGGCCTTGAAGAAAGTCTCTTTCAGCGTGAACAGGGGAGAGGTCATGGGATTGATGGGGGAGAACGGCGCAGGAAAGTCGACTCTCATCAAGATAATTACAGGATACTACAAGAGGGATGCAGGTTCCGGCGAGATGTATATGGACGGCGTACCTGTCAATCCCAACAACACGATGGAAGCCCAGAAGATTGGTATAAGTACAATCTTCCAGGAGCTCAACCTGAGCCCTTACATGAGTATTGCGGAGAATATATTCCTAGGGAATGCCCCCAGGAAGAACGGGCTCATTGACTGGAAAACAATGAGACAGAAGGCCCGGGAGGCTATGCTTGACCTGGGACTCGATGTCGATGTGGATAGTCCTATAGAGACACAGAGTACAGCCATCCAGCAGATGACCGCCATTGCGCGCGCCCTCGAGCTGAATGCGAAGATTCTCATCATGGATGAGGCAACCTCGTCCCTTGAAGCGAAGGAGGTGAAGATACTCTTCGATGTTGTACACAAGCTCAAGAGCCGCGGTATCTCGACAATCTTCATCACACATAAACTCGATGAAGTCTTCCAGATATGCGACAGAGTCACAATCCTCAAGGACGGTGAATATGTCGCCACAAAGTCCATGGAGGGACTTACGAAGCTCGAGCTCATCAGCCTCATGATAGGCCGTGACGCCTCGAGTATCGTGAACAAGAAGAAGATACATGACCCGAAGAAGCAGGAGGCACCTGTATTCTTCTCTGCAAGGGGCATAAGGAAAAACAATTTCCGCCTCAACGGCATCGATATAGATATTCACAAGGGAGAAGTCGTGGGGCTTGCAGGTCTTCTCGGCTCGGGTAGAACGGAGCTGGCAAAGGTCATATTCGGCGACGATGTCTACTACGAGGGAGAGATGTTCCTCAATAATACGGCTGTCAGATTCAAGAGTCCGTACGATGCCAAGAAACACCGCCTTGCCTACTGCACGGAGGACAGAAGAGCGGAGGGAATCTTTCCGAACATGTCGGTTATGGACAACCTTACGATGACCATACTCGGCGACATATGCAGGGGAGGAATCCTAAACAGGAAGAAGCAGAGGGAGATAACAGCCGAGTACATAAAGGCCATCGCTATCAAGACTCCGAACATGAATGCGAAGATCAAGAATCTCAGCGGCGGCAACATGCAGAAGGTCATCCTCTCGAGGTGGCTTGCAACAAAGCCGGATCTGATTATCCTCGACGAACCAACAAGGGGAATAGATGTCGGAGCGAAGAGCGAAATCGAAAATCTTATCAAGAAGATTTCCGACGAGGGCATTACGGTACTTTATATCTCATCGGAGCTGGATGAGCTTGTACGTGAGTGCGACAGAATCGTTGTACTCAGCGAAGGCAGAAAGGTCGGCGAAATCGTCGGTGATGATATCAGTAACGAGAGTATCATGGCCGCAATCGCTTCAACTTCAAATGCGAATTAACGGGTGGAATATGGAAAACAATACAGCATTAATCAATAAGGGGTTACCCCGTAAGAAGGGTGAATTCAATTTCTCGAAGTTCTTCGTGGAGTACGGTGCCGCCATCTCGCTGGGTGCACTTCTCCTGTTCAATATGATTTTCACGCAGAACTTTCTCAAACCCAGTACCTTCATGACGATCATCAAGCAGGCGACTCCCATACTCTTTACAACGATAGGAATGACCCTTGTAATCTCATCGGGCGGAACAGATATATCTGCAGGCTCCATGATGGCATTTGCAGGAGAGATTACTGCAATATCACTCCACTCGGGACAGCCTTTTGCATGGGCGGTGAGCAAGGCTCTCTTCTTCTGTCTTCTCATCGGTATCTTCAACGGTGTCCTAATTGCAAAGGTAGGGGTACAGCCTATAATCCTCACCCTCGTCATGCAGATCGTCGTGAGAGGTGTCACGGTCATCCTTGTAAAATCAACAGTATATGCCGTAAACGGCTATCCTGCCGCCAAATGGCTGGGCCTGGGGAAGATTTTCGGTGTCATTCCGAGTCAGGTTATCTTCTTCATACTCGCTTCGGCCCTCGGCATATTCATCATAAACAAGACTGTCTTCGGTAAGTATGTAGAAGCTATCGGCGAGTCCCCCACGGCTGCCCGGCTCTCCGGCATAAAGACCGTCCTTGTCATCGTTTCTGTCTATGTGCTTTCAGCTCTCTTTGCAGGCTGCGGCGGAATACTCGAGATGGCGAGAAACGGAGCCATGGACCCGAACGAGCTGGGTAAGCTCTACGAGATGGATGCAATAGCAGGAGTCGCCATCGGAGGAACTCCTATGAAGGGCGGTAAGGCCAAGGTCGTCGGCTCCATCATGGGATGCGTGCTTATGATTATGATAGGAACTACAGTCAACATGAACGGTGTTCCCTATTCGGCTTCAAACGTCATCAAGGCTGCCATCATCATATTCAGCCTCACCATTCAGAAAGAGTCATCGAATTAAAGGAGGTAATGGATATGAAAAAATTGAACAGTAATTTTGATGCTCTGGATTTTATACAGACAAATATCGCCTCTATCGGTGTCGTAATTTTGATTATCATAGGAATAAGCCTCTACGGGGGAACATTCCTCAACTATAAGAGGAATATAATAAACGTCCTCCATTACTGCTCGCTGCTCGGCATAATGGGTGTCGGAGTCAACCTTTCGCATATAATCGGCGGAAGAGACCTCTCCGTCGGAGCAGTCGCTGCATGTGCCAGCATGTTCTGCGCTCTCGGCGCCCCGTACGGCTTCATCCCGGCTCTTCTCTTCGGTCTTGCCGCAGGTGTCGTCTTCGGCCTCATCAACGGTATAGTCATAGCGAAGTTCCAGGTGCAGCCATTCATAGCAACACTCGGCACCCAGCTTGCCGCAAGAGGTATCGCACTCCTTATAAACAACGAGTATTCGATTGCAATTCCACAGACTGCAAAGGCTTTGAAGGCCATGGGTAACGGAAGGCTCTTCGGCCTTGTCCCGATGCCGACTGCAATCTTCATCTCGCTTGTAATCATCTTCTCGATAGTGATGAAGTACACCCCGCTCGGACGCGCTATCTATGCTGTCGGAGGAAATGCGGAGGCTGCGGAGATGATGGGTATAAGAGTCGTCAGAATCAAGATAATTACATATGTACTCTCTGGTGTGATGGCGGCCCTTGCCGGATGTACTCTCTGCGGCCACATCAACGCCGGACAGCCCACGGCTTGCCAGGGCTGGGAGATGACAATCATGGCTGCCGTAATCATCGGCGGTACTCCAGTCAAGGGTGGAAAGGGAAGGATTACGGGTATCCTCTACGGTGTACTCTTCGTCCAGCTCATAACCAACGTCATAAACCTCAACGGCCACATAAACGCCAACTGGAAGGATATCATAACGGGGCTTGTGCTTCTTTCGGCAGTTCTCCTCTACGCCTTTGCCGATATGCGTAAGGAAAAGAAGAAGAACGTGAGAAAACTCGAACCCTCTAAAGTGGAGGCCGCCTGATGAAATACTCAATAGCATGCGGGGCTGCAACAGGTCCTGCGACTCCACTTCTCTTTGGCGGTGATTTCTCTTCCTCTATGAGGAAGGCTGCCGGGTACGGCTATGATGCCATCGAAATCCATACTCCTGAAATCGAGACACTGGATATAGGAAAAGTGAAGAAGACGATGAAGGAGACGGGACTTTTCGTCTCGACTCTCGGGACGGGTACAATCTACGGTAAATACGGTCTCTACCTCATGGACCAGGATAAGGAGAGAAGAAACGACCTTGTAAAGAGAGTCGAAAAGTTCATCGATACGGCAGCCGAACTCTCGAGCCGTGTCACAATCGGAAGCATAAAGGGCAATGTTCCGAAAGGCGGGGAGAGAGAACTCTATCTTGAAACGATGGGGGAGACTCTCTCAGTAATATCCGACTACGCGGAGAAGAGAGGGGTGACGGTGCTGCTTGAGGCTACGAACCGCTATGAGAACAATGTAATCAACACCGCTTCCGACATCGTATCCATGATCGGGAAGTACAATCTCAAAAGCGTGCTCGCCCTTATGGACAGCTTCCATATAAACATAGAGGAGAAGGAGATGTCTCGCTGTCTCTTCGAAGCAGGAAAGTACCTTGGTCATATCCACTTCGGGGACAACTTACGTTCCTACCCGGGAAGCGGTTCGTTCTTATGGGATGTCTTCTGCGGGGAGATCAAGGCCACAGGTTATGACGGAGTTCTCTCGGTTGAATGTCTCCCTCTCCCCGACGGCGAGACTGCGGCGGAGAAAACGATTGAATTCTTTCATAGGTATTTCGGGTGATGATATGGTTGTAAATGATCCGTCTTTGGCAAACATAAATCTTATGAAATTTACAGAGGAAGTGGAGGAACTCTATTCGGGCGGCGTCAGGATGTTCCACATCGATCTTATGGACGGTCACTATGTCAGGAATCTCTGTTTTCCGACAAGTGTCGTCAGAAACCTCAAGGAGAAATATCCCGATGTGACGATGGAAGTACACCTAATGGTGGATAATCCCTTCGATTATGTCGATATACTCTCCGAATACGGATGTTCCTGCTTCGGTTTCCACCTCGATTCGACCTCCTTCTCCCGGCGTCTTATAAGCCTCATCCACGAGAAGGGGATGAAGGCGGGGGTTGCCATAAACCCCAGTCAGAGCATATCGCTTCTCGAGCCCCTTCTCCCGTACCTCGATTATGTCATCTTCATGTCCGTCGAACCGGGATTTGCAGGTCAGAAGTTCATTCTGGGATCGATGGAGCGCCTTGAGGAACTTGCTGCCCTCAGAAGGAAAACAGGATATGACTACAAAATCATCGTCGACGGCGGTGTCAACTACGATATCGCCTCGGAAGTCGTAGCTCTCGGTGCCGACGCCCTTGTTACCAATATCTATATGATATTCAACCAGGAGTGTGGAATAAAGGAAGCATGCAGACGCTTCGAGCGCGAACTCAACTGGAGAGAGTGATGCAGTACATGAGGCTTCAAAGCGGCATTATGATGCCATCTCCCGGAGAGGGGGTCTTCCGCCTTCCGGATGACGAAAGTACCTCTTATGCAGTACAGAGTGCAATAGAGGCGGGTTTCAGACATATCGACACGGCGGCTGTATACGGTAACGAAAGGGCCACAGGAGAAGGTATCAGAAGAAGCGGGGTCAGAAGAGAGGAGCTCTTTGTGACTACAAAGCTCTGGAATGATGATATACGGGAAGGAAGAACACGTGATGCCTTCTTCGGGTCCCTTAAAAGGCTCGGACTCGATTACCTTGATCTCTATCTCATCCACTGGCCGGCCGAGGGTTTCGGAAAGGCCTGGAGGGAGATGGAGAGACTCTACAGTGAAGGGTATGTGAGGGCCATAGGAGTATCGAACTTCCATATCCACCACCTTGAGAAACTCATGGAGACGGCAGACGTTAAACCGATGGTCGACCAGATCGAGTCCCACCCGTACCTCAACAACAACAGGCTCATCGACTACCTTAGCGATAATGATATCGTCCCCGTCCTCTGGTCCACCCTCGGAGGAAGCAGAACATACTCAATAAGGGAGGATGAAACGCTTCTTGAAATCGGGAGGAAGTACATGAGGACACCATCCCAGATAATCCTGAGGTGGGATATCGAGAGAGGAACGGTACCCCTGGTGAGAAGTACGAGACGCGAACACATGAGAGAGAACCTCGATATATTCAGTTTCTCCCTCTCCCCGGATGATATTGAGAGAATCAATAATCTCGACAGGAATATGAGAGTCGGATCGGACCCCGACAACTTCAACTTTTAGTGCTATGAAAAGAGAATTCAAAATCAAACTGGACCGTTTATGTGATTTGATGGAAAGAGAAGGTCTTGGTGCCGTCTACATCAAGAGAGAGGATAACTTTGCTTGGCTTACATGCGGAGGTGTGAACTACGTCAGTAATGGAGATGTCGGTAACTGCGGCCTTCTTGTAACAAAGGAGAGGGAACTCCATGCAGTTACAAACGTAAGTGAAGGAAAGCGCATGATAGTGGAGGAAAAGCTTGTTGGACTCGGCTTCTCGCTCCATGTAGGCTCATGGCAGGACGCTTCCTTCGACAGTAATACAATCAGGAGCATAGTAGGCGAGGCTCCCGTCGGATACGATACCTCAGACTACGCCGGAAAAATCAAAGAGCTCAGATACTCCCTCACCGGTGAGGAGATTACAAGATACAAAGCCCTCGGCCTGGATGTTTCTCTCGTGCTCGAGTCGGTCGGAAGAGATATTACCTCATCCATGACGGAAAACGATGTTGCAGGTCTCATTCTCGAGAGGATGAGATGTAAGGGGATAGAGGGCATAGTCACTCTTGTTGCTTCGGATGACAGAATCAGGAACTTCCGTCACCCCATCCCGACAGATAGGGAAATCGGCACGCTCGTGCAGTTCGGCGGCAACTTCCGGCGCTCGGGTCTTGTCGCAAGTGCCACAAGGTTCGTGAGCTTCGGCCCTGTCGACGAGAGCTACAGGAAGCAGTTCATCGACAACCTCTACATCGACTGTGTGTACATGGTAAATACGATCATAGGAAAGCCGTATACATATGCCCTGGAGATGGGTAAAGAAGCCTACAGAGAGTGCGGATACCCAGAAGAGTTCTCTCTCCACCACCAGGGCGGTGCAACAGGATACTCCGGGCGTGACATCAAGGTCACAGAGAATACCTCCGGCCTTGTCGTCCCCAATCAGGCGTTTGCATGGAATCCGACAATTGCTGGAAGCAAAGCAGAAGAGACATTCGTCGTGACCGGGAAGGGAATAGAGATGCTTACAAAGCCCGTCGACTATCCGACAGTTAAAATCAACGTGGAGGGAAGACAGTTCGTACGCCCCTATATCCTGATAAGATGAAAAATAACTTCCATCTGTAAAAGAAATAAAATTAAATACCGGGTTGTCCTGTCCGCTCCCGGTATTTTTTACAGCCTCTTTAGCGGTCCGTGATAATTGACCGGAGCTTTAATCGCGTATAAATAAAGTTAGACTTTAGATTTTACGGGAAAATTGGATTATGTCATATATCGACAGAGCATTTGCAGGTATACTCAAAGAGCTCGTAGAGACAAGTAAATGTACTTTACTTACCGGGGGCGAGACAGGTCGGAAAGTCAACTTTGATAAAGCATGAGTTTCCGGCATATAACCGTGTGACCTTCGACGACAGTTTGACCCGTCTCCAGGTTAAAGAAGAGCCGAAACTGTTCTTCATGAATAACCCCTGTCCTTTGTTTATAGATGAGGTCCAGAAGGAGGGTTCTGTTCTCGAGGAAATCAAAGAGAGGGTTGATGAATCGGAAAAGAGTGGGGCAGTTCATCCTTTCTGGGGCACGGAAGCTTGAGTTGATGAAGGGAGTAAGTGAACGCTGGCAGGAAGAGTTTCATATGTGAGCTCTCAGGACTTTCTCTCAGAGAAATCTATGGCATCGGATTCAACAGGCACTTTGTTCCTACCTGTGAATACATAGAGGAGAGAGAAGGCGAACTTAAGAAATATGAGGACATATGGTCCATAATACACAAAGGCTCATATCCTGAACTCTATGATATTCACCGCGACTGGCAGGATTTTTACTCTTCATATGTCTCGACATATATCGATAGGGATATCAACAGCCTGATTAATGCCGACAGCATCACACAACAAAGTTCATGACTGCAGTTGCGGCAAGAACCGGAGAAATATGCAGCTACAGAAATATCGCCTCGCAGGTAGGAGTCAGTGAACCTACTGTGAAAACATGGTTATCTATCCTGGAAAGAACCGGAATCGTATATCTTCTCCAGCCTTATTCCTTAAGTCAATTGAGCCGTGCCATAAAGAGCCCGAAGATATATTTCCGCGATACCGGACTTGCCTGCTGTCTCACAAGATGGATCAATGCCGATGCTTTGAAAAACTCTGCCGTTGCGGGGAATATGTTTGAAACTTTTGTTGTTTCCGAGATTCTCAAATCCTATTCGAATGAAGGCATGGATTACAGATTCAATGTCTTCTACTACAGAGGAAGTGACAAAAAAGTAGATTCCGATAATGAAATAGACCTCATAATCGAGGAGAACGGCATTCTCTATCCCGTGGAAATAAAGATGACAGGTAATCCGAAGGCCAAGATGGGGGGGGCGACCAATACTACCC
>CAVJJV010000087.1:0-4380 GCA_963650055.1 Comamonas kerstersii
CCCGTAACGTGTTTTCAGACCCGTTGAAGAGGACAGATTCATAGTTTTCTGAAACTACAGGGGTTATGTTTATATATTCACTTTTCTGAAGTCTGTATCTTTATGTTGCGTAATCCTCTTTCCGGCAATAGACTGAAAAGGAAGGAAGGGATAGTTATGGATAACATCATAGAGAGTGTAGGAACACTTTTGAAAGAGAGGGGAGTCCTCTTCGAGAAGGCTGAAAAGGAATACAGGGCGGAGGCGTACGACAAGGCGCTTGAAGACTACAGAAAGTGCTATGAGACGGGATGCGTTTATTTCGGGGAGGCGGCTGATGTCTCAATCAATTCCCTCAGGAGGATTGCAGACTGCCTTTTCTCTCTCGATGAATATGAGACTGCCGGCAGATACTACAGAAAGTGCTTCGCTGTCAACCTGATGGCTAAGGGAGATGATTCGCTATCTTCTGCTCTTCTCTACTCGGCTGCGGAGTCGGAATATAATGCGGGAGACTATGAAAAGGCTCTTGAAGACTATAAGGAGTGCGGTAAAAGGCAGTGTGAAGCTTCAGGGAAAGTGGAATACGGTTCACTCGACACTATTTCCGCTATAGCAAGAACACTCTCGGCCCTTGATGACTATGCGGGAGCCCTTGAAGCTTATGAAGCTGCAAGAAACGCCAGGCTCGAGCTCGATAACGCGGAGACGCCCTCGTCGATAGCTGATCTCTACGGCATGGCTGAAGCGGAGTACAACATGGGTGACTTCCAGAAAGCATATGATGACTACAGTAAGTGCCATGAGCTCAGGTGCTCTCTCCTTGGAGATGACAACCCGGCAAGATTGATGCCGCTCATGGGCCGGGCCAAGAGTCTCAAGACCCTGGGAAATGTCAGAGAGGCTCTTCCTGTTCTTGAAAAGTGCTATGAGGAGATGCTTGAGGTATTCGGCGAATACGACGCAAACACCCAGGAATGCAAGAATGAAATCTCGCATGCATTGATCATCCTCAGCAGGGAGTGATGCTTACGAGTATTCCCCCTCTCCGCCTATTTCAAAGTATGATGCGACGTCCCCGGGTTTGAAGATACCTTTTTCAGTGACAATCCCCGTTATCAAGTCGGGGGGAGTCAGGTCGAATGCGGGGTAGTATCCCTTGATTCCGAGTCCCCGGGCCGCTGTCCTCACCCCCATGGCCTCGAGGGTCTCTTCGGGGTTTCTCATTTCGATTGTCACCGTATCGGATGTGGGGTGACCGATGTCCGGTGCGCCGGTGACATATACCGGAACACCGAAGTATTTCGAGCATATTGCTATCTGGCTTGTCCCGACCTTGTTGAAGACACAGCCGTCGAGTGTTATCGCATCGGCGGCACATGTGAAGATATCTACATGTTCATTCTTCATTACATAGGCCGGCATGTTGTCTGTGATTACCGTAGTGTCGAATCCCATCTCGGCTGCTACCGTCGCCGTCAGCCTTGCACCCTGGAAGTACGGTCTTGTCTCCGGACAGAAGAGTCTGACTCTCTTTCCTCTTTTTCTGCACTCTCTCAGCATCATTCCGACTATCGTCTCGGCAAAGCACTGCGTCATGATTGTCCCGTCTGGGGGAAACTTCTCCACAAGGTACTCTGCCATAGTGTTTATCTTCATGTAGCGTCTGTTGTTCGCCTCTACTGTGTGGTCCCTTATAGCCTCGTCGGCTCTCTTTCCTTCACTGAGAGCTTTCTCTGCCACAGGTAGACATAGCTCTGTTATCTGCCTCATCCTCTTCTTTGTAGTCGGACGCGCATCTGAAATGGTTTCTGAGGCTCTCCTCAGATATTCCATCTGGGACTTCCGGTCCATGTTTCTGCACTCCCGGGCTGCGAGTGCCATTCCCATGGGGGCTGCAGTGTAGGGGCCTGCAGACTGTGTGACCATATCTCTTATGGCCTCCATGACCTCGATGTGGCTTCTGCATACGACAAATGAGACTTTTCCGGGATATACTCTCCTGTCGAGTATTCTTACCTCTCCCCCGTCGTACCATGCTATGTTTTCGTATCTGAGCATATAAGCCAGACCTTTATCCTGTCTTTCCATGGCCCGATGATAGCGTGAAAGCGGGATTGAGTGAAACTCCCTCCGGCAGTTGCTTCGTCTTCTTTCTTGTTTTAATCTATTTGGGGTTAGTGAGGTGATACAGTATGGAAAAAGGATACGAATACAGGATATACAGGGAGGCTGCAGATTACATACTTTCTCGTATCCGGCGCGTTCCCGATACCGCCGTAATCCTCGGAACGGGATGCTCCCTCCTCGCGGATAAGATTGAAAATTCCGTTACTATTTCCTATTCCTCGATTCCTTATTTCCCCATCTCGACCAACCCCTCCCACCCGGGGATGATGATTGCAGGAGAGCTTAACGGAAGGTACATAATCGCTCTCAACGGCCGCTTTCATTTCTATGAAGGGTACACGATGGAGGAGCTCAACATTCCGGTACATGTTCTCTCAGTCCTTGGTGTGAAGACACTTTTATTGACCAATGCCGCAGGCTCATGCAATGAGAAATACAGACCGGGGGATGCCATGATCATCAGCGACCATATAAAGCTCTACGGGGGATCTCCCATGAGGGGGCCCAACTGCCCCGAACTCGGGCCGAGATTCTTCGGAGTGGGGGACTTATATACCTCGTCATTGAGAAAGAAGGCGCTTGAATGTGCGGAGAAGGCTGATCTGGCTGTCCATGAGGGAGTATACATGTTCTTTCCCGGACCCCAGTTCGAGACTGCCGCGGAGATCAGGGCGGCGAGGATTCTCGGTGCCGATGCAGTCGGAATGAGTACGGTGACGGAAGCACTCACCGCTTCTCATTCAGGAATGAAGCTCCTTGCCGTTTCCCTCATAACCAATATGGCGACGGGGCTGGGGGAGAATGTCGACGGCTCGGAAGTCGATCTGACCATAGCCAGGGCGGGGGATGCATTCTGCTCCTACCTTGAAGAAATAATCAAAGTCATTTAGGAGAGAAGGGTGTCTGTCTTATTTACTGATGCAAAGATACTGATAACGGAAAACGGAGAATTCAAAGTAATCGATGACGGCTTTCTGGGAGTTGACTCGGATAGAATCGACTATATAGGAAAAGAGAAGCCGGGAAAGAAATATGAGGCGGAGAAGAGCATGTACAACAGGCTTCTCCTGCCGGGGCTTGTCAACTCGCACGGGCACAGCGCAATGAATCTTTTAAGGGGTATCGGAAGCGACCTCCCCCTTCAGGACTGGCTCCATCTCATATGGCCGATAGAGGACAGGATGAGGGACGAGGATTTTCTCTCGGGGATGGAGATGGCCGTGCTGGAGATGATTGCAGGCGGGACTACATCCTTCTCGGACATGTACATGCGTCCCATGGTCACCCATAAGGTGATAGGAGAGAGCGGAATCAAGGCGGATCTGACACGCGTCGTGATGGGAGGGGACGAGAGTACCGACTACCTCTCCTTCCCGAACCGTACGGAGTCCCTTGCGTTCTATGACGAGTACAACGGAGCGTACGATGACAGACTTCATGTCGACTGGTCGGTTCATGCCGAATACACTATTAATCCCCGCATTGCATCACGCTGGGCCGAAGAAACCCAGATTAAGGGAGGCCGCCTCCACATCCATCTCTCGGAGACGAAGATGGAACATGAGGAGTGCATAAGGAAATATGGTAAGACACCCGCCAGGTGGTTCTATGACCTGGGATTTTTCAATATACCCTGCTATGCGGCGCACTGTGTATGGGTTACCGATGAAGATATCACGCTTTTCAGGGAGAAGGGGGTGAGCCCCGTCCATAACCCCTCGAGCAACCTCAAGCTCGGAAGCGGATTCGCTCCAGTTCCGAAGATGCTCTCCATGGGGCTTAATGTTGGACTCGGAACAGACGGAAGTGCAAGCAACAACAATCTCAATATGTTCGAGGAGATGCACCTTGCTTCTGTAATCCACAACGGCTACCACAACGACCCGACGATAATGAAACCGGATGAGATATTGAAGATGGCTACAGTCAACGGTGCCCGTCTCCAGGGACGTACCGACACGGGCTCCCTTGAAGTGGGTAAAAAGGCGGATATCATAGCCCTCGACCTCGATAAGCCACATCTTGTTCCCGACTACGATACCCCGGCCCTCATTGTATATTCCGCCCAGGCATCCGATGTCGTGATGACGATGGTCGATGGAAGAATTCTTTATGAAAACGGGGAGTTCCTTACCCTGGACAGGGAGAGGATTTTCAGAAATTTCAGAAAATCATGTGATTACCTTGAAGGTTTCAGCTTCATGTAATCGAGGAGGAGAGAATATGAAAGTCGGATTTATCGGGCTCGGAATCATGGGGCGTCCCATGGCG
>CAVJJV010000088.1:0-3588 GCA_963650055.1 Comamonas kerstersii
AAAATATACAAAAATAGAAATTTCCGCCACCTTGACGGTTCAAGATATTTAAGGAGGCACATATGAATAAGATAATTACAATCGGACGTGAATTCGGTTCAGGGGGAAGAGAGCTCGCAAGAAGACTCTCCGAAGAGCTCGGATATGCATACTACGACCAGGAAATCCTGAGGGAGATAGCAGCCCGCACACAGCTGAGCGAGAGCTATGTCAGAGCCATCGTCGAACACTCCCCCATTACAAGCTATCCGATACATGTCGTGAGGTCTTTCCATCCGGTGATGTCTCCGATGATGGACCAGACCAACAAGGTATGTCAGGAGCAGACGGCAATCATCAAGGAGATGGCCGAGAAATCGGACTGCATAATCGTCGGCCGCTGTGCAGACTATATCCTGAGGGATTTCAATCCCCTGAGGATTTTCGTCTATGCAGAGATGAGCGAAAAGATCAAGAGATGCCGAGAGAAGGCAGGGGATGCCGAGACCCTTACGGATAAGGAGCTCGAGAAACAGATAAAATCCATCGACAAGAACAGAAAGAAATACTACGACTTCTACACAGGTCAGGAATGGGGAAACAGAAACAACTACGATCTCTTGATCAATACGACCTACATCCCGATTCCGAATGCGGCATCCGATCTTGCTGCACTGATCAGGAGCATAAAGTAGAATCATTAACCCGATGAATGGAAGTGGAAATGGGGAAACCCGTTTCCACTCTTTTGTGAAGAGCGACAAATGGAAGAAAAAAAGAAGAAAAAGAAAGAGGAAAAACTCGTACACAAGCCCAGCGGCTTTCTGTACTGGGTTGTAATAGGCATATATCAAATATACATAAAGATAAGGTTCAACCTTCATCATCACGGAGTAAAGGTGAAGGGCCCCGCCCTCATACTCTCGAATCACACATCCAACCAGGATTACAAGCTCGTCGCCGCATCACACTGGCCCAGGCGCATAACATTCGTGGGTACCTACCACTGGTTCACATTCAAGAAGCTCAACTTCTGGCTCAGGAGAATGGGTGTTATCCCGAAATACCAGTTCGCCCCCGACATGGCCTCGATGAAGAAAATCCGCTACGCCCTTGACAGGAATAATGCCCTCGTATTCATCGCACCCGAGGGAACTGTCTATGCAGCGGGCACTCTCGGCTACATCTCACCCTCGATAGCAAAGACAATCAAGGTCTTCAGAACTGCCGTCTATGCTTCGAAAATCGAGGGAGCTGGACTCGGAAATGCAAAGTGGTCGCTCTTCCCCCACAGAGGTAGAACGGATGTAACGACCTCGCTTATCATAACGAAGGAGGAGTCCGCAACACTTACAGTCGACGAGATAATGGAGCGTATAATCTCCTCCCTCTCCTACAACGACTACGACTACCAGAAGAAATACAACATCCATGTAAAAGGAGACAACAAGCTCGAGGGCTTCGACACCATGTTCTACAAGTGCCCGTCCTGCGGGAAGGAGTTTACACTCAAAAGCAGCGGCAACAAGGTATCGTGTTCAGCATGCTCAGCAGAGGCCGTTCTCGACGATACATTCCACTTCAACTGGAACAGAAAGGATGAAAAGCTCTTCAATGACTATGTCTCGTGGTATGACTGGCAGCTGGATGAAGTGAAGAAGGAGATTCTGGCGGATGACTTCAAAATGGAGGAGGAAGTCGAATACGGAGAGGACAGGAGCGGAGTCGACAACTATGTAAAAGTCGGAAAGGGAACAATGACACTCACCCGCTCCGGCTGGGATTACAACGGAACTCACTCCGGAGAGACTGTCCATGAACATGACGACATAGAAGATGTCTTCCTTGCAACTCTCAAGATAGGAAAACACTTCGAACTTCCATTCAAAAACGGTCACTGCAGGGTCTTCTACCCCGTAAAGAACGGAAATACAAGCATGAAATGGCATCTTGCCTCCCGTGCACTTACGCAGCTGAAGGCAGAAGGAAAGATATAGCAGAGGGGGATGAATATGAAGGAAATATATTCGCTGTCTGTCAAAGACACGCTTGAGAGCGTGAAGAGTACGGAAAACGGACTGGATAGCAGAGAGGCGGAGAAAAGACTCACCGAGCACGGTCCGAATAAACTTAAAGAAGCGGAGAAGCCGGGAGTTTTCCAGCGCTTTCTTGCCCAGCTCAAGGACCCGATGCTCATCATTTTGATGATAGCGGCAGCAGTCAGTGCTCTTACCGGCATGGTAAGCGGAGAGGGAGAATGGACGGAAGTCGTGATCATCGTTGCCGTCGTACTTCTCAACGCTGTACTCGGAGTTATCCAGGAGAGCAAGGCGGAGGCTGCAATCGAAGCTCTGCAGACAATGACGGCAGCAACATGCAAAGTATTGAGAGACAACAGGATCAGCGTACTCCACTCCTCCGACCTTGTTCCCGGAGACATTGTAATACTCGAAGCCGGAGATGCCGTACCAGCAGACGGAAGAATCATAGAGTGCGCCTCCCTCAAGATAGAGGAAGCCGCCCTCACGGGAGAGAGCGTTCCAGTCAACAAGACTGTCGATATAATAGAAGGAAAAAAGGATTCATCCGTTCCTCTCGGGGACAGAAAGAACATGTGCTACATGGGGTCTACTGTCGTATATGGGAGAGGAAAGGCCGTAATCACCAATACCGGCATGACGACGGAGATGGGAAAGATAGCAGGGGCCCTCTCGGACACGGCAGGCGAAGAGACACCGCTGCAGAAGAAACTCGATGAACTGGGAACAATGCTCTCGAAGATGGTCCTTGTTATATGCGTATTCATCTTTCTCTTCAACCTTTTCATGGCACGCGGAGAGCTCAGGGAGAGCGGTGAGGCCCTCACCGTCATACTAAAGACATTCATGGTTGCTGTATCACTTGCAGTTGCCGCCATCCCGGAAGGACTTGCAACTGTCGTTACAGTAGTCCTCTCCATAGGGGTGACGAAGATGAGCCAGCACAATGCGGTAATCAGGAAGCTCACCGCTGTCGAGACTCTCGGCTGCACCCAGGTCATCTGCTCCGATAAAACAGGAACTCTTACCCAGAACAGGATGACCGTCGTCGACTCGACAGGAGACAGGGAGGCGGTTGCCGCTGCCATGGCACTCTGCTCCGACGCATCCCTCAACAGTGAAGACAAGGCCGAGGGAGAGCCGACGGAATGCGCGCTTGTAAACTTCGCATTTTCTCTCGGACTCAGAAAAGAGGACCTCGAGAAGAAGACCCCCAGGGTTGACGAAGCCCCCTTCGACTCCTCGCGAAAGATGATGAGCACAATCCATGCCCTCCCGTCATCATTTGTCCAGTTCACGAAGGGCGGACCGGATGTAGTGATAGGAAGATGTACCCGCTACATGGAAAACGGTGTCGTCAAAGAGATGACGGAAGATAAGAAATCCCAGATAATGGCCCAGAACAAGGCTATGGCCGACAAGGCTCTGAGAGTCCTTGCATGTGCAATGCGCGACTGGGAGAAGAGGCCGGAAAGCGACGAGCCGGAATACCTTGAAAAGGATCTCACATTCCTCGGCCTCTGCGGCATGATCGACCCGGTGAGGCCGGAAGTCAAGGCCGCTATAGACG
>CAVJJV010000088.1:3642-5126 GCA_963650055.1 Comamonas kerstersii
GAGGCCGGAAAGCGACGAGCCGGAATACCTTGAAAAGGATCTCACATTCCTCGGACTCTGCGGCATGATCGACCCGGTGAGGCCGGAAGTCAAGGCCGCTATAGACGAATGCAGGAGAGCCGGAATAAGGCCTGTCATGATTACAGGAGACCACAAGGACACCGCCGTTGCAATAGCAAAGGAGCTCGGGATAATCAAGAGTGCCGACGAAGCTCTCACCGGAGCAGATATCGAGAAGATGAGTGACGATGAGCTTGCGGAGAATATTACACGCTACGGAGTATATGCACGTGTACAGCCGGAACATAAGACTCGTATCGTCACGGCATGGAAGAAGAGAGGCGCAATAACTGCAATGACGGGAGACGGCGTAAACGACGCACCGTCCATCAAGAGTGCGGACATCGGCATCGGAATGGGTATTACAGGTACTGACGTAACGAAGAATGTCGCAGACATGGTACTTGCCGATGATAACTTTGCAACAATCGTCTCAGCTGTGGGGGAAGGAAGAAGAATCTATGACAATATAAGAAAGGCCATCCAGTTCCTCCTCGGTTCCAACATGAGCGAGGTACTCGGAGTATTCACAGCCACCGTCATGGGTTTCACACTTCTAAATCCTGTACACCTTCTCTTCATCAACCTCGTAACAGACTGCTTCCCCGCTCTTGCCCTCGGACTCGAGGACGGCGAGGATGACATCATGGACCGCCCGCCGCGTTCCTCCGATGACGGAATATTCGCAGGCGGGTTACTCGGGGATATCATCTACCAGGGAATTCTTGTGACTGCACTGACAATAATATCATACATAGTAGGCAACTCTATAGAGATGGGACACTTCGCACTTCCCCACGGTGTAAGCGACCACGGTATGACGATGGCATTCCTGACTATGAGCATGTGTGAAATCTTCCATGCTTTCAACATGCGCTCACAGCGTAAGAGCATCTTCACGCTCAGGAGTCAGAACAAGGTACTCTGGGGTGCAATGATAGGATCCCTGGTCCTGACGACAGCCGTGCTTGAAATTCCACCTGTTGCAGCAGCATTCGGCTTCACTCCGGTGGGCTTCAGGGAATACGGCATATCACTCTTCCTGGCTATTCTCGTAATCCCGATTGTCGAGATAGTAAAGCTTGTACAGAGATGCACATCAAAGAAAAAGGACAGATAGAAGAAACTCCATCCACCGGGAAACCGGTGGATATTTATCCGGAAGGCTATCAAAACGAGACTGTAGTATTGATGTCGAGGGTCTGAATATGCGTAAAATTAATCTAATCTTTAGATTTACATTCAAGCTATCTTTTAAAAGAGTATGCAGGGTTGATAAGATAATAGGCAGGCTCAGTTTCAATTGCCTGAACAGCTGTCCATAATGGCCAACATTTCCTTCGGCGTTACAATGAACGGTTTGACGGGAAAATGTTTCTGGTTTCCAGTAACTAGATAAGCATCATTCGTTTTCCTCTTTTCCA
>CAVJJV010000089.1:0-2924 GCA_963650055.1 Comamonas kerstersii
GATATTGCAAAGCAAAACACAAAGATACTTCTAATCAACGAGGATTGTTTGGTGTAATAGGCCATACACTGTAGATTAAAAGGTGAGTATTGCCTCAGGTTGTAGATAAAACTCTGTGAAAGTGGGATTATATATCGGATTCTGGTAATCATGGGATATTGTACTGAAGAACCGGGTGAATGATATGACATTGGATGAACTTAAGATTGGTGAAAGGGCCAGGGTGGTTTCCGTTGATGCGGAAAAGGCGCTGAGGCATCATTTTCTCGATATGGGGCTTACTCCGGGCACTCTGCTGACCAAGGTGAAGGTTGCTCCGATGGGTGACCCGATTGAACTTGATGTACGAGGCTATGAGCTCACGCTCAGAACCGCCGATGCAAAGAGGATAAAGGTGGAGGCGGCTTCAGATGCAGGGGAACCGGATAAAGTTTTCCCCGCCGCGGAATATGATGAGCATCCCCATATCGGGGAGAGCGGAATCTATCATAACAGCGATGAAAGGATGGTGATTCCGAAGGAGAAGGAAGTTGTCTTTGCCCTCGCCGGCAACCAGAACTGCGGAAAGACCACGCTCTTCAACCAGCTTACGGGTTCCAACCAGCATGTCGGTAACTTTCCGGGTGTCACAGTTGACAGAAAGGATGGAAAGGTAAGGGGAGAGAATGCAACGGTAGTGGATCTTCCGGGCATATATTCTCTTTCCCCGTTCACGAACGAGGAGATTGTGACTAGGGATTTTCTCCTAAGGGACAAACCTGATGGTATCATCAACATAATCGATGCAACCAACATAGAGAGGAATCTCTACCTCACCCTCCAGCTTCTCGAACTGGATATCCCCATCGTAATCGCCCTCAATATGATGGATGAGGTCAGGGAGAACGGTGGAACGATAAATGTGAACAGACTTGAGTCCGTTCTCGGTGTTCCGGTGATTCCGATATCTGCATCGAAGAATGAGGGAGTGGATGAGCTTATCGCACATGCCGTACACGTGGCCCGATACAAGGAAGGACCGGGGATGAAGGATTTCTGCCGCCCCGACGGCAGGAAGGAGGAAGTCGCAGTCCACAGGTCGCTCCATGCCATAATGCACCTCATTGAAGACCATGCCCAGAGGGCGGATATCCCATTGAGGTTTGCAGCCTCCAAACTTATCGAGGATGACCAGCCGATACTCGAGGCTCTACTTCTTGATGAAAACGAAAAGGAGACTCTCGGCCATATAATCAGACAGCTTGAGAGTGAGGCGGGAACCGACCGCGAGGCTGCTCTTGCAGATACCCGTTTCTCCTTCATCGAGGGTGTATGTGCTCTGACTGTCGTCAAACCGAAGGAGTCGAAGGCTCGTCTGAGATCCGTTAAGGCTGACAAGATTCTCACAGGGAAGTACACTGCAATTCCTGCATTTCTTCTCATCATGGCTGCAATATTCTACATAACATTCGGCCCTGTGGGGACATGGCTGAGCGATGCACTGGAATATCTGATTTCAATCATTACGGATCTTACCTCTTCCGCCCTTACTTCACTTGGAATCAACCCGGTAGTGCGCTCTCTTGTAATCAACGGCATTTTCACCGGGGTGGGAAGTGTTCTGAGCTTCCTCCCTGTAATCCTGATTCTCTTCTTCTTCCTTTCGATACTTGAGGACTCCGGGTATATGGCGAGAATTTCTTTCGTCATGGACAAGGCTCTCAGAAGGCTCGGCCTCTCTGGAAGAAGCTTCGTGCCGATGCTTATCGGGTTCGGTTGCTCCGTTCCGGCAATCATGGCCACAAGGACACTCTCGTCAGAGAGGGACAGGAAGATGACGATACTTCTCGTGCCGTTTGCATCCTGCTCGGCAAAGCTTCCGATCTATGCCCTCTTCACGGCAGCATTCTTCTCTTCCCGCCGAGCCCTTGTGATAATCGGTCTGTATCTCCTCGGGATTATGGTCGGTATAATCACGGCACTTATTCTGAAGAAGTTCGGCTTTAAGGGGAATCCTGTTCCGTTTGTACTCGAACTTCCCAACTACAGAATGCCCACTCCGAAGTCGGTACTGCAGCTCATGTGGCAGAAGACTAAGGACTTTGTTACAAAGGCTTTCACAGTTATATTTCTCGCCTCGATAATTATCTGGGCACTTGAGACGTTCGACTGGAGACTCAATGTTGTTCAGAACCCCGAGGACAGCCTCCTTGCCCTCATAGGCTCTCTTACTGCACCTCTATTCAGGCCTCTCGGATTCGGCGACTGGCGGATTTCAACTGCTCTTATCACAGGATTTACGGCAAAGGAAAGCGTAGTCTCAACCCTTACAATACTCCTCGGAGGCACGACGGGGGCACTCAGAAGTCTATTCACGCCACTCTCGGCATTCGTCTTTCTTGTCTTCACGCTTCTCTATACTCCGTGTGTTGCGGCAATAGCTACGGTAAAGAGGGAACTCGGAAGAGGCTGGGCTGCAGGAGTCGTTGCTCTTCAGTGTCTCATAGCCTGGGTTGTCGCATGGCTTGTGCATCTTGTCGGGATTCTGATTCTCTAGGATGTATCTTACCGATATGAATTAAAGAGTATTTGATTTTCTGCATGTGTACTGGGACTTTCTTTATGGTTTTTCTTCTTAGAACCGGAATGTGAGGGAGAAACCTGTAATATTGCTTGTGAGCTTATGCGTGGAGAAGGTCTAAAGTCTCTCTCTGATTGTTACCGGTGTTATGTTAATATATCATGATACGTCATATTGAGGCATCATATGATTTCTATCCCATGAATATACAGCGAAAGTCCTGTTCACCCTTGATATTTCCTCTTGCGTTACGGCTATAATTTCCTCTTTAGTTTTCTACGGGTATCGCTCAGTGGCTATTTTCCCATGTAGACAACAATGCTGTTGAATTAAGAAGAGTAGCAGCATCCTAGCTGTATTGAGA
>CAVJJV010000090.1:0-8846 GCA_963650055.1 Comamonas kerstersii
GCTTTTTTCATAGTTTAGCGAGGTTTTTATAGTGCATATTTTGGTGAAACCTTTAGTTAAAATACTCGAACAGCTTCTGTCGCAGGCCATCGACCAGTTCAAAAAGGTCAACAAAATCAAAGGCATTGAATTTTCAGAGCGACTGCAGCGTGTTGTGGACAGCTACAATGACCGACGCAAAGACGAAGCATATGCCAATGCCGTTCTTGATGATGTTGCCGAACAGCTCTCGAAACTTCTTTCAGAGCTCAGGGATGAAAAGAAATCCTTTGAAGGAATGGGTATTGATTATGAGGAGAAGGCTTTCTACGACATACTTAAAGCCGTGGCGGAAAAGTTCGAATTCGAATATCCGGAAGATAAGCTCATTCATTTATCTAAGGAAGTAAAGAAGATTGTAGACGACAAATCCCGATACACCGACTGGGCCCAGAGGGAGGATATAAAGTCAGAACTTAAGGTTGACCTTATCCTTGTTCTCGCAGACAACGATTATCCTCCTGTCCCGAGAGATGAAGTCTTCCAGCAGATATTCGAGCAGGCGGAGAATTTCAGGAAGTACCAGGTGTAGGAACAGCTTAGATTTTTAAGGTGAATGCTAAAATACTACACATGAAAATGAGTGGTTAAGCATGACGAGGGAAGTTTTTCATAAGCAAAACGAGAACAAAGCGGCAGGAATAAACGGAGTATAGTAGTATGAGCAACACGCATCAATCACGGATGATTATCTACACAACGGCAGACGGCCTGGCAAAGATAGATACTACCTTCGATGATGATACTGTCTGGCTTTCCATTGATCAGAGGCCGAGCTCTTTCAGCGTGACAGGAGCGTAATCGGAAAGCACGTGAGAAACATCTTCAAGGAAGGAGAGCTGACTAAAGAGTCAGTATGGGCAAAATTTGCCTACACTGCATCCGACCGGAAGGTCTATGATGTCGGCTACTATAATCTTGATGTCATTATCTCTGTTGGTTATCGTGTGAAGTCGCAGCGGGGCGTTCAATTCCGTATATGGGCGACAGGAATATTGAAGGAGTACATGAGGAAGGGATTTGCCCTGGACGATGAGAGGCTTAAGAATCTCGGAGGCGGAGGATACTTCAAGGAGCTTCTGGACCGTATCCGCGATATAAGAGCATCCGAGAAGGTATTTTACCGGCAGGTACTTGAAATATATGCCACGAGTATCGACTACGACCCTAAGGCTGAAGTCTCCATCTCTTTCTTCAAGAAAGTTCAGAACAAGATCCATTATGCCGTACACGGCAACACTGCTGCCGAAGTAATCTATACGCGGGCCGATGCCGAAAAGCAATTCATGGGCTTGACGCCGTTCTCACATAGTCAGCCGACTCTCAGCGATGCTTTGATCGCAAAGAACTACCTTGACGAGAAGGAACTGAGGTCTATGGGACAGCTTGTCTCCGGCTATCTTGATTTTGCCGAGCGTCAGGCGGAGAGGGGCCGGGTTATGACAATGCAGGACTGGGCGGAGCATCTTGACCGAATTCTAACCATGAACGGAGAAAAGCTCCTTGTTGGTAACGGAAGTATCAGCTACAAGGAAGCAGAAGATAAGGCAACTGACGAATACAGGAAATATAAGGCACGGACGCTCAGCAGAGTTGAGAGGGATTATCTGGAATCAATTGCTCTTCTGGAGCAGAAAGCGGACGGGAAGTAGTTTGAGAACTGAGGGAACTCCTGTTTACCTCTCTCCATACATGTTTGTGGATTCTCATCAAAAAGTATGAAAAAGTATAAAAAGTTATAAAGAAATATAAAAAGTATAAAGCAGGCTGTAGCAAGGCTGTTAATCGCATCTTCAAAATCCTAAAAATGAATTTTACCGAAGAAAATTATCTACACTCCTGGTTCTTTATTTCAAGTTTGCTTTACAAGTTGAAATAACGGTGCTATAAAAAGCTCAGTATTTCATTTTCAAAAGGAGCATAAGACAAATGAATAATCGCGCAGGTTATTTGAGAACGAACTTGTCCGGAGAGCTGGCGTATCAGTCATATGTTCCCTCTCTGCTGCCCCCGACACCTCCCATCAATATGACAGAGGATTTAATTGACCTCCTTATCGAGGCAAATTCAAAGCTTGCTGTTTTGGAAAACATGGCAACGCACATCCCCGATGTTGATCTGTTCGTATCCATGTATGTGCGAAAAGAAGCTCTTATGTCTTCGCAGATTGAGGGTACCCAGGCTACTCTTGAGGATGTTCTTGATCCAATGCTTGAAGACAATACAAACCGCAGCGTCATTGATGTTGTAAATTACATCAAGGCGATCGAATTTGCTGTGAAGAGACTGAAAGAGCTTCCGCTCTGCAACCGCTTGATCAAGGAAACACATGCTGTTCTTATGGAAGGTGTCAGAGGACAGGAAAAGAACCCGGGGCAGTTTCGATATTCACAGAACTGGATTGGCGGTCAGGGCAGCACACTTCGGAATGCCAGATATATTCCTCCGTCTCCCGATGACATGACAGAAGCCATGTCAGACCTGGAAAAGTATATTAATACCGACGATAAGTTGAATGTTTTGATTCGTACTGCCCTGATTCACTACCAGTTTGAAACAATCCACCCGTTTCTGGATGGTAACGGCCGTGTAGGACGTCTCTTGATCACCTTGTTTCTGATGGAGAAAAAGGTCCTGACAACGCCGGCACTATATATTTCATACTTTCTGAAAAAGAACCGTGTGGAATACTATGACCGCATGACGGAAGTAAGAAGGAGTGGAAACTATGAGCAATGGGTGAAGTTTTTCCTTCAGGGAGTTATTGAATCAGCGGAGGATGCATGCTCAGCCATTGATGAACTGACTGCTCTGCATGATAAAAATGTTGTCGTCATCGCCCGGATGGGACGTGCTGCAAAAAATACGATGATGCTGTTTGATTATCTGGAGAGGAACCCAATCATTGAAATCGGCAAAACAAGTGAGACTCTCGGAATCACATTCAATACCGTTTCAGGGGCAGTGAAGCGGTTAGTTGATATAGGAATTTTAGAGAAGACCAGAAGTGTCAGCAGAAACAGGACATTTGCTTATGAAGATTATCTTGCTGTTCTGCGTAAAGGTACCTGATCCGGGGCAGCAGGTTCCGTCTGAGGGGAAGAGCGGAGGAAAGACCGGAAAAGAAGAGACAGCCCTGGTAAGACTGTCTCTTTATCCGCATTGATAAATCTCAACTCAGAAGAACATCAAGGTCCAGCTCGGCCATGACTGCCGGGAGGGCGCAGTTCCAGGACTCGAGAACCTGGGGATGGGTCTCGCCGTAGACGCCTGCCTTCTTTCCGTTATACATGATGTATGCGGCACGACCGGGGATGAATCTCGGATCATCCTCGACAGGAAGAAGTGTGTACTCCTTTCTCAGGAAGTACATGAGTGTCTGGATGTATGACGATGCCTCGTTGTATCCTATCTGGACGTTTGATGCCAGAAATCCCATGCTGTTGGAAGTACGCGTTCCGCTGTTGTCCTCAGCGTCCTTCCGGGTGATTTTTCCGCACTCGAAGATCAGATGGGGATAGACGGCATGGCCGGAGACACTCTCGCTCTCCAGAAGGCACGGGAGGATACTCGGCCTTATGACCTCGTAGTTCTCGCTCATGGGGTTTGCGATGAAGACTGCATCACTCTCGGATGTATGCATATTGTCTATGTATTCCTTCCTCGAACCCAGGTAATTGTACATCATCTCCTGGAATCCCAGTCCCACCATTATGTCCTTGACCTTTCTCGAGAACTCCTCGACGGCGCTGAGACGTCCCACTGTAAAGTCCGTCGGCATGACGGGTGTAAAATTCTTCAAGCCGTAGCCGATCATCACGTCCTCTGCAACATCAACTTCGTGCAGGAAGTCGTTTCTGTACTCGGGGCACTCTATATAGACATACCTGTCGTCACAGATTGCATAGACTCCCATTCTTTGAAGAGATTCAACACAGTCCTTTCCTGTAAGCGGAAGACCCAGTTTCTTGTCTATCGCCTCTATCTCGGCTCTCTGCGGCTCCTGGAAGTAGTAAGGAACGGTAATCTCTCTGCCGTAGGGAGTGTCCTGATTGAACTTCACCCTGATGGGGAGAATCTCGAAGCCCATGTCGCTGAGGTCGCATGCAAGGATGTTCGCTGCAAGCAGAAGGTCATTGAGGATGGGGCCCGAAAGCTCGATGAAGAATTCACTGTCCCCTACCTCCACGGCGCCGATGCGGGCGGAGTTGATGACAGGGGGGAACGAAAGGGTCTCACCCTTGTCGTCATATAGATACGGGAACTTGTCGAATGAAGAGACTATATAGCCGTATTCCTTTCCCTTGGGGTGCTTTTCACAGATTTCCCTGAGACTCAGCTCCTCATTCATTCCGAGAGGAACGAATCTTGTCCTGTCCGGATCTACTGCAGCATAGTGGACAGGATAGTTGATGAGTTCCGAGCGGTAGATTCCCATTGCAATGGTCTTACGCTTACGGCCGAAGTTGAAGCAGAGCTTCTCCTGGCTCTGGATGAGATTGACAAGAAGGTCGTTGTCGACTTCGACTCCGCGGCATGCAAAGCCTATGGAGAAATCCCTTATTCCGACAGCACTCTCATGGTCGATGATTTCACGTCCTTCATTATCCTTCGATTCTTCCTTCGTGGAGAAGAAATCATAATAGGGAATCTCTCCCGTCTCATATGTTCTGAGTGCTCTTGCAACACCGGCGGGAGACCAGAGATCGGGTCTGTTGGTGTCATTGAGTTCAATCTTTATTACTTCGTGCTCTCTGTCGTGTCCATCCAGCTCCGCCTTGGCGACGGGGAAGATATCGACAAGCTCGTCATCACTCATTTTCTTACCGAGAAGAGAGAAGAACAGCTTCTCGGGTGCATCAATCTTCGGCATCAGTTACCCCTCCTTGTTCTTACAGCATCAATATCGGGAGTGAAGAGCTCTCTGAGGTCGTTGAGACCAAGGTGCATGAGAGCCATTCTGTCTATTCCGAGTCCCCATGCCAGGACAGGGACATCCACGCCCAGGCTCTTTGTAACCTCCGGGCGGAAGATACCTGCGCCTCCGAGCTCGAACCATCCGAGAACAGGGTGCTTGATGTGTACTTCGATACTCGGCTCGGTGAACGGGAAGTATCCCGGAACGTATTTGACTTCCTCGGCTCCCGCTATCTCCTCGGCGAACATCTTCAAGAGTCCCAGAAGGTTACGCAGGTTGACATCCTCCCCGAGGACGATTCCCTCAGTCTGGTAGAAGTCCGCACCGTGTGTAGCGTCGACCTGGTCGTATCTGAAGCATCGCACGATACCGAAGTATTTCCCCGGGACCTTCGCCTTCGTAAGCTGGTGGGCGGAAAGCACCGTACCCTGGCTGCGGAGGACCTGGCGGCGTGTGAACTCATGGTCGAACTTATATCCCCAGCCGCGGGAACCTGTATTGCCGCCGTTCTCGTGCGTGGATGCAACGCTGCTCAGCCACGGCTCCTCAATCTCTTTACAGTGTACCGGGTCCTTTACGTAGTAGACATCATGGATGTCGCGTGCAGAATGGAACTGGGGCATGAAGAGTGCGTCCCCGTTCCAGAACTCGTTCTCGACAAGAGGTCCGTCGAATTCCTCAAAACCGAGGGATGTAAGTTTATCCTTGACCCACTGCAGGTAGTTGCCGTAGGGGTTGTGGCGCCCCGGGATGAGACGGGAAGTCGGGGCATTTATGCCGTAGGGTCTGAATGTACCGTTCTTCCAGGATCCTGAAGCAATCATCGCGGGCGTGAGAACTCCGAACTCCTCTCCTGTGATATTCGCCTTGAGGAGGGCGTCCTTGACTTCGCTGCCGACATCTGTCAGGGCATAACTTACATCCTCTCTCTCGACAAGTTTGAAGGGGGACGACTGCGCGCCTCTCTTTCTCGAAAGAGACGAGAGAGCAGCTCTCTCCTTTTCGCCAAGGAGTGCGTCGTCGAGTGAGCCCTCTTCCACCGCTCTGTCCAGAAGCTCTCTCTGAATCTGAACCTCAGCCGGAAGGTCTTTTGATACGGCATGAGCCTTCTTCTCTCCGTCGAGGGAGGCACATCCTGCTTTCGAGAGAAGACCGAAGGCGGAACCGACATCACTCTTCTCCAGACCGAGTGCCCCGCTTATTTCGGGCATAGTGGAGGGAGTAGAGGTGATAAAAGCGAAGATTCTCTCGACAGGCATACCGTTCTTCTGGTATTCGCGTCCGAGATCAGTCAGTTCATAGAGAGTCTTCTTCTCTCTCTTCGTCTCCTCCATGCATCCCTTTGCACTGAGCCATGAGAAGGCCTGGTTGCACTGTCCGACCTTATAGCCCAGCTCATCGATGATTCTTCCCGGAGTGATTGTCTCACCGGGATTCACATGACGAAGAAGTTTAACTTCCAGGGGATGGAGATTCTTTACATCTATATCCATAAAAGCTCCTAACGATTAAACGTTTTTCATAATAATAGTTAACGGTTCAAAAAATTGAAAGAGTCAAAAGCCTCGTCAAGCGTAACGGATGCCAGTCCTCCCGGCTCCTTCATCTTTCTGTCCCTGATGACGACGGGAGTGTATTTATCACGGAAATTCAATGCCTCCCAGACCATTCTCTCGCTCTCGCTGTCGAGAACAAGGATGATTATAACGGGGCCGGAGGGTGTGACGACAAGAAGATTGAAGGGAACGGGCTTATATACTTCGTACCCTGCATCCCTGAGCTTTTCAAGTAGGCATATCTCGGCCTCGACGGCACTCGTCCTTCCCTCTACGGGATATGTGTACTCTTCTCCAGCCGGAGAACCGCTCCTGAGGTCATATATCCCGATGCCCACGCTTTCCCGGAAATCCTTCGAAAAGATTCTCTCTTCAGTCTCTCTCTTCATCCATAAGCCTCCCTGCAGCCTCTATTATCTCATCCTCAGTCACCATGGCCCTCCTCTCGAGCTCCCTCGAGAAGGGAAGCGGAGTATCATCAGAGTGGAGAATGATGACATCGGATGTGGGATTCACACCCTTTATAAGCCTGAAGACAGTCTCCGCCGCACTCGACTGGAGAGGTGTGTCTATGACTATGAGTATTCTGTTGAACTCGAGGGCATACTTCTCGACGGCCTCCTCATCAAGAGGCTTGAGAGATGCTATGTCGAGGAAAGTACAATCCTCCGGCGAGAGTACTTTTTTAGCCAGGGCGAACGGCCTCGAGTAGCCGATTACAAGAAGCTTTTTTCCCTTTCCCGTCACGACGGCCTTACCGGGAGGAAGGATGAAAGAGGAATCCCCCGCGTCATCGGAGACAGCGGAATAGAGAGCCTTGTGCTCGAGAAAGACAACAGGGCAGTTTTCATACGCAGCCCCCTTTAAAAAGGCCTTGGCCGTCCTTGCGTCCGAGGGCGCTATGACCTTGATGCCGGGGACGGAGAGGAACATCGACTCGAGGTTCTGCGTGTGCTGTGCCCCGTGCCCCGTTCCACCGCCGGCAGCGGTACGGATGATGAGAGGGCACCTCAGCTGCCCGGCAGACATGAAATACGACTTCGCGGCATGGTTGATAAGAGGGTCGGAAGCGAGGGTGAGAAAATCACCGTACATTATTTCAACTATCGGTCTCTCCCCGAGAAACGCAGCTCCTGCAGCCATCCCGACGAAGGTCTCTTCGCTTACCGGTGTCTCCTTCACCCTTTCGGGATACTTCTTATAAAGTTCTCCCGTCACTCCGAAGCATCCGCCGTAGAGTCCTATGTCCTCCCCGATAAGTGAGAATGCCTTGTCAGAGGAAAGGATGTCGTCTAACGCCTCACGGAGCGCATCCCGCATGGAGGCGGAGTGCGTCTCTCCCCCTTCCGATGAGACGAAATGCTCGGAAGGCGGTGTTACAAGAGATGATACCTCATCAACTGTAAGAACATCGTTTTTCGTCTTCCATGCCTCATCCCAGGCCCTGAGGACATTCTCCTTCTCCTTATGTGCAATTTCTTCCAGGGCAGTGGTATCGATTGAATGCTTGAGGGCATAGAGAAGGACCGGGTCATGTTTCTTCCATTCATCCTCTTCGCTCTGAGAGCGGTACTTGAGTTTATCTGATTTGCTGTGTCCGCACTGCCTGTATGTACTGCATTCTATGAAGAAAGGCCTTTTATTCTCCAATATATATTTTCTCGCCTTTCTTACCGCCTCATAGACTTCGTCATAGTCGTTGCCGTCCACAGTCATATATTCAATACCGTAACCGTCGGAGCGTGATGCGACAGAGGACGTAGAAATCATACGCGATGATGAAGCGGACATTCCGTAATGGTTGTTCTCCATGTAGAAGAGAAGCGGGAGGTTCCATACGGAAGAAAGGTTCATGGCCTCGTGGAGAGTTCCCCTGCTCGATGCGCCGTCCCCGAATATTGCAACTGCAATGTTGTCCTTATTCTGTCTCTTGAGGGCATAGGAAGCACCGAGGGCAAGAGGAATCCCGGAGCCTACAACGGCCGAAGAGCCGAGATTGTAGTGTTCCGTATCCGTCATATGCATACTGCCGCCGAGCCCCATGCAGAGTCCGTGTTTTGACCCGAGCATCTCGCTGAACATTGCACTGAGGGAAGAGGAGGAGGCTATATTGAAGCCGTGGCAGCGGTGGGTCGGGACAAACCAGTCACCCTTCTCAAGGGCAAGACAGAGCCCCGTATGGCTTGCCTCCTGCCCGATCGAGAGGTGCGTAGTACCGTATAGACTGCCTTTTCTGAATTCCTCATCGATTTTCTCCTCGAAGAACCTCGAGCGCATCATGAGTGATATCACATCAATTTCTTTCATATAAATACAACAAGAGAAAGATTACG
>CAVJJV010000090.1:8856-14391 GCA_963650055.1 Comamonas kerstersii
GGGTTCTCATCACAGAAGAACAGATTGCCGGCAGGGTCGACGAGCTGGCGGAAGAAATCAACAGAAACTACAGTGGAATTACATCACCTCTTGTCCTTGTGGGGGTACTCAAGGGATCGGTCTTCTTTCTCTCGGACCTGGCAAGGAAGATCACGGTTCCGCACATAATCGACTTCATTGCAATATCCAGTTACGGAAACGGAGGTGACAGAAGAGGCGAAGTGAGATTCCTCATGGATACAAGGGAGAGCATCACTGAAAAGCATGTCCTGATTGTCGAGGATATCCTGGACAGCGGACATACACTCGACTATCTCACGACCAACTTCATGGCACGTCACCCCCTCTCCGTCGAGAAGGCTGTCTTTTTAGATAAGCCGGGGCGTCACGAAGTCAATGTGTCGATACAGTATAAGGGTTTCGACATCCCCGATGTATGGGTTGTCGGATATGGACTTGACTATAAGGAGGAGTACAGAACTCTTCCCTATATAGCGGAGATGATTCCACGTAGTTGAAAGGAGAATAATGAAATGAGTGTCAATTGTGTTGTAGGCCTCCAGTGGGGAGACGAGGGAAAGGGACGTATCGTTGATTACCTGGCACAGAAAGCGGATCTTGTAATCCGCTACCAGGGCGGAGACAACGCCGGCCACACCGTTGTGAATGAATACGGGAAGTTCGGCCTCCACATACTGCCTTCCGGCATATTCAATCCCGATACGACGAATATCGTTGGTGCCGGTACTGTCGTGAACTTCGACAGAATGCACTCCGAGATCGAGGATATAGAGAAGAAGATTTCAAGAAAACTCGACAATATCTACATCGATGTAAGGGCGCACCTCATCCTCCCCTACCATATGGCGCTCGACGGAGCCGAAGAGGGAAAGAGAGAGGAGAAGGACAAGATCGGGACGACAAAGAGAGGAATCGGACCGTGCTATCAGGATAAGGCCGCACGCTCGGGGCTGAGGGCTGGAGACCTCCTCAACTGGGATTTTCTTGTAAAGAGACTCGAGGCAAACCTCACCAAGAAGAACAGGGAGCTCGAGTACTACGGACTCGATACCTACACTCTCGACGAGCTTCTTGAAAAGTGTGAAAAATGGAGAGACGAGTTCGCTCCCCGCATCATAGACACCACGACAGTCATCAGAGAGGCTGTGGAGAAGAACAGGAACATCCTCCTCGAGGGGCAGCTCGGAATCATGAGGGACAACGACTGGGGAATCTATCCGTATTCCACATCGTCCAACCCGACTGCTGCAGGGGCATGCAACGGCGCGGGAATCCCCCCGAGAGCCGTGGAGAAGGTTTACGGAGTAGCCAAGGCCTACTCGACAAGTGTAGGAGGCGGCCCCTATATGACGGAGCTCTTCGACGAGGACGGAGAGAAGCTGAGAGACATCGGACGGGAGTACGGTGTCACGACAGGGCGTCCCCGCCGCTGCGGATGGTTCGATGCCGTTGCTGCAGACTATGCCGTCTACATGAACGGAGTGACGGATGTGTGCCTTACGAAAATCGACGTACTCGATACATTCAGAACAATAAAGGTGTGCACAGGCTATATGATCGGCGGAGAGTATTACAGATACCTTCCCGAGACTTCCCTCCAGGAGAAGGCGGAGCCTGTGTATGAAGAGTTCGAGGGCTGGATGGAGGACACGACAAAGTGCCGCACATGGGAGAGCCTTCCGGAGAAGTGCAGAGCATACATACTCGAACTCGAGAAGCTCATCGGAGCCCCGATAACCCTCATCTCTGTCGGGCCCGAGAGAGACCAGCTCATACTAAGGAACAATTAGGTATGGAATACGACCACTCCCAGTATATATCCCCCTTCACATGGCGTTACGGATCGGAGGAGATGAAGAGAATATTCTCCGAGGAGCATAAGAGAAAACTCCTGAGAAAGGTATGGGTTGCACTTGCCCGCTCGGAGATGAAGTACGGCCTTGTAACTGAAGAGCAGCTTGAAGTGCTCGAAAGATTCAAGGACGATGTTGACATTGACAGGGCCTCGGAGATAGAAAACGTCATCCACCACGACCTCATGGCCGAGATAAAGACATACGCCGAGCAGTGCGGAGACGCCGGCGGCGTAATCCACCTCGGAGCCACAAGCATGGACGCCCTCGACAATGCAGATATCATACGGTACAAAGAGGCCCTTATTCTGATCCGTGAGAGACTCGATGATCTCATAAGAGCCTTCATGAAACGCATAGAGGAGGAGAAGGAGACGGTGACGATGGCCTTCACCCACATCCAGCCTGCGGAGATAACAACTGTCGGCTACCGTCTCTCCCAGACTCTCCAGGACCTTCTCGACGACAGGGAGGACCTCACGGGGATGATTTCGTCCATCAGGGGTAAGGGAATGAAGGGTGCCGTGGGAACGGGTGCATCATACTACACTCTCACGAACGGAGAATCGATGGAGCTCGAGAAAAGCGTCATGGATGAACTCGGACTCAGAAGCTTTGATGCAGCAACCCAGATATACTCACGTAAGCAGGACCTCAGAATGGTCGAGATTCTCTCGAACACCGCGTGCACTCTCTCGAAGTTCAGCCTTGACTTCAGACTTCTCCAGTCTCCCCCTGTCGGAGAGTTCTCCGAGCCCTTCTCGAAGATGCAGGTGGGGTCCTCGGCAATGCCCTTCAAGCGTAATCCGATAATGAGCGAGAAGATATGTTCCCTCTCCCGCATAGTCCAGGAGGGGGTATCGACAGCATGGATCAATGCTTCCTCGACTCTCCTCGAGCGCACCCTCGACGACTCCGCCTCCCGCCGTATATTCATCCCGGAGAGTTTTCTCGCCCTTGACGAGATGCTGATTACCGAAAAGAAGATAGTCGAGGGTATGAACATACACTCCTCGGCAACGAAGCGCCTCATTGAAAACTACTCAGTCTTCGCATCCACCGAGAGACTTCTAATGGAGCTCGGAAAGAGAGGAGGAGACAGGCAGCTCTTCCATGAGGAGATAAGAAAGGAGAGTCTCAAAGCCTGGGAGATTGTCCAGGAGGGCGGAAAGAATCCACTCAAAGAGGAACTCTGCTCGAACGAGAAGATTCTCGAGTACCTCAGTAGAGATGAAATCGAGGAGTATCTCGACGCCTCGAACTACATAGGAGACGCCGTAGAGCGCACCGAATTAGTTCTGAAGAGAGCAAAGGATCTCCTCGGCTGAGGAGAGAGTAAGACTCTCATCAAGTGTATAAGTCCCTCTGAAGAGCCTCTCTCTACCGCCTCCGCGGAGGGATAATTTATTCTTCAATAATCCGAATTCTTCTACCGTTCCCGCAAAGAGGAAAGTTCTTCCCCCTCCTGTGATGAAGACACGTCTCGAGGAATCGAGGGTCGCCGCCTTGATTAAAAGATCAAGTTCCGCCCGGGTACTGTAGACAACAACATTTCCCTTCTTCTCCTCGAACTCCCTCACGGCTTCCTTCCCTCTGAGATCTCTATTCTCCCTCTTGAGATTTCTGTTCTCTTCGATGAGCTTCTCGATATCGGGGATGAGGGATGAGGAGTCGGAGCTCAATAAAGCCTTCGCCCTGTTTACAAGACTCTGGTTTTCACGCCTGAGCGCCCCGGCCTTCCCGGCTATCCTCCAGCTTGTCCTGACGTGGCCGCGGATGGTCTCGCTTCCCGTATACATAAGCTCTCCGATTTCCGAGAGGGACCTGAGGTGCACTCCGCCGCAGGGAACTGCATCCTGGCCCTCTATGAAGACTACCCTGACAGACCCGCCGTCGACCTTGATCGAGCGCCTCAGATTCATCTTCTCCACCTCCCGTCTCTCCTTCTCCTCCGTCCATACTCTTCTATTCTCCCCTATGAGAGCTATGGCCTTCTCCTCGACGGAGAGAAGTACATCGGATGATATTTCCTTTCTGTCTGTCTCGATTGTTATCTCGTCTCTACCGTGATGCACTGCGACGGTCCCTATAGAGTAGGAGGCAAAGAGAACGGATGAAAGAAGATGCTGTGCAGTATGCTCCTTCATCCCGAAGAATCTCTCGTCCCAGTCGAGAACAAGAGTAAGCCTCTCGCCTATAGAGGGAAGAGAGCCCTCCACTATATGTAAAGGCTCCCCGCTGCTGCTCTGTATCGTCGTTATGATGCGGTATTCACCGAAAAAGCCGGAGTCCCCTCTCTGCCCGCCGCACTCGGGGTAGAAGATGGTCCTGTCGAGGAGAAACCCATTTCCTTCAACAGCGGTGACAACCGCATCAATCTCCTTGAGGTACGGAGATGTATAATAAAGTCGTTCAGTCATCCTTCTTCTCCTTTCCCTGACGGGCAACCGGGAGGCTCAGGTGGAGCTTGTAGCCGAGAACGCGGGCCGCGATTGTAAAGAATGCGGTCACCCAGATGTTGATCATCGAGTCAAGCCCGAGATAGCTCAGAAGAAGATACAACAAGGCTCCGAGAATGCTTGCCGAGGCATAGAAATCGGATGTGAATACCATCGGCACTTCACGGGCGAAGAGATCACGCAGCACTCCGCCTCCCACTGCCGAGAGAACACCGGAGAAAATTATCCCAACCGGGATAATCGAGTAGACTGCGGCCTTCTCGCACCCGAGGGCCGTGAAGAACCCCAGACCTATCGCATCGAGAAAGACGATATGGTCCGGAAGTGAGTCGACGGAGACGTTCTCCCCGATAAGAAACATGACAAGCCCGGCAACGAATGCCACTGCTATATAAACACTGTTCTGGTAGACTGCAACGGGAACCGCCCCGATAAGGACATCCCTTATCATACCGCCGGCACATCCGACGGTGATGGCGAAGACGATAACCCCTAGGAAATCCATATTCTTCTTTATGGCTTTTGCAGCTCCCGAGAGAGCAAAGACGAATGTTCCGAAAACATCAAAGAGCAGTAAGACACCGTTATTCATAGCCGAATCAGCTTAAACTGAAAAGGAAAAACAGTCATCACCGAATCCTTAACAGTTTCCCCGTTTGTGCTTATATTACTTTATGGAGGCTCATAGATGGGTAAGATAAGAAGCGCCTGGGAGATTGCACTGGAGAAGACAGACAATATGGAGATAGACCAGGAGAAGATAAGACACAATTCCGAGATTGATAAGATACGCCGTATTGCAGGTTCATTCATAACAGGAGACGACAGCAGTGACGGGAAAGTGAAGAAGGAACTCTCCGCTTTCCCATCGTCTCTTCTCAGGGAGGCTCTCGCCCCCACCATTCTCAATTCGATAGTACTCCCGCAGGAGAAGGAGGGAATGGAGGAGAAGACAGCGAGAATCAGCGCTCTGATCAATATTGCCTTCCAGAGCCCCGAGCTCGTATCCCTCTACGGGGAGATTACACGACAGCTCGGACAGTATCCGGAGCATAAGGAGGATCTTCTGGATAAACTCAAGGAGCAGATCGAGCCCATGCTTAGGAACAAGGAAGAATCCATGAGACAGAAATACGGACAGAGCGTCCACCTCACAATCGAGAACGACAAGGAATCGATGGAGATGATCCGCTCCTACATCG
>CAVJJV010000091.1:0-3098 GCA_963650055.1 Comamonas kerstersii
CATGGTACGGCGGAGAGATGAAGAAGGGTATGTTCTCCATGATGAACTACTATCTCCCTCTCAAGGGCATCGCATCAATGCACTGCTCTGCCAATACAGATATGAACGGTGAGAACACAGCTATTTTCTTCGGCCTCTCCGGAACAGGTAAGACAACTCTCTCCACAGACCCGAAGAGACTTCTCATCGGTGATGACGAGCACGGCTGGGACGACAACGGTGTCTTCAACTTCGAAGGCGGATGCTATGCTAAGGTCATCAACCTCGACAAGGAAAGCGAACCGGACATCTACAACGCAATCAGAAGAGATGCTCTTCTCGAGAACGTTACAGTCGATGCTGAAGGCAAGATTGATTTTGCAGACAAGTCGGTTACAGAGAACACACGTGTCTCCTACCCGATCGACCACATCGAGAAGATCGTAAAGCCGATCTCCCATGGACCTGCTGCAAAGAATGTCATCTTCCTCTCTGCTGATGCATTCGGCGTTCTTCCTCCTGTATCGATTCTCACACCCGAGCAGACAAAGTACTACTTCCTCTCCGGCTTCACAGCAAAGCTTGCAGGAACAGAGAGAGGTATTACAGAGCCGACTCCGACTTTCTCCGCATGCTTCGGCCAGGCATTCCTCGAACTGCCTCCTACAAAGTATGCTGAAGAGCTCGTCAAGAAGATGGAGAAGAGCGGAGCAAAGGCTTACCTGGTGAATACAGGCTGGAACGGAACGGGAAAGAGAATCTCCATCAAGGATACAAGAGGTATCATCGACGCTATCCTCAGCGGCGCTATCCTCACAGCTCCTACAAAGAAGATTCCCCACTTCAATTTCGAAGTCCCGACTTCTCTGCCCGGAGTTGACCCTGCTATTCTCGATCCCAGAGATACATACAAGAATGCAGAGGACTGGGAGACAAAGGCCAAGGACCTCTCCGCAAGATTCGTCAAGAACTTTGCAAAGTATGAAACAACAGAAGAGGGTAAGGCTCTCGTTGCTGCCGGCCCGCAGCTCTGATTGCGCCTCTCATGAGTTTTCAGGCAGCCCCGGAAGGGGTTGCTTTTCGTTAGGGTAGTTGATACTAACTTCTCCAGTCATTATCATGTTAGTGTATTCGGGAGGCATATTATGTACGAGACGAAAGCGAATATCGACGGGATGATGTGCTCGATGTGCACAAGTCATGTAAACGATGCCGTAAGACAGGCATTTCCAGTCAAGAGCGTCAAGGCTACGCTCAAGAACAACGGAGAGACGACAATCATAAGCGAGAACGAAATAGACGAGGAGAAGCTGAGAGAGACTCTCGGTAAACTCGGATACAGACTCACCGGCTTCTCTTCCAGGGAAGTGGAGAAGAAGAAAGGTCTCTTTTCATTTCTCGGGAAGTAATCAGAAGCTTTGAAATGACCGTCAATTTCATTTCAGGAGATTGACGGCTGTTTTTTCAATCTTCAGATAGACTTTTCCTGCAATGGAATAAATCCTGTCAACCACCTTCCTGATTAACCTGCCGAATACTGCCGAATAGACTGCTGAGAGCAGTATGGAAGCAATAAAAACAACTGCCGACACAATGAAGAGCCATCCCGGAACATGGTTGTAGCCGCCACTGTTATAGATATATATCCAGATTCCCGGTCTTAAATAACTTCTCAGAAAGTAGTTTTCATGAATGACGTAGATAAGAAGCGACAGGCTGGATACATAATTGACTGTTCTGCTTCTGAAGCGCATATTCCGTGCAATGTTGAAGAGTGCAATCGACATTCCAATCAAGAATGGATTACAGCTGCTGCACCATCTCATCGCTCTTGTCGAGAAATAGGAGATATGAAGTCCCAGGTACTCCGTCGTAAGAAGGAGTGCGATAAGGAGAACCGCACAGATTATGAAGAGAATTATGTTTTTCTTCACGTCATTCGAAAATGCTGGCATGTAGAGCTTCATGTAGCCTACTGCGAAATATATTGTCATCCATAGCAGCAGTGAGGACGGAAAGAACCACGTGCCATAGATGAAATCACCGAATATATACATGGATACAAGACAGAGTGTAGTTCTGAACAGCTCTGTCTGATTCATGCCTCTTATTACTTTGTTGAGAACCGGATGAGCCGGATAGAAGAGAAGATAACAGCTTATATACCAGTTGGTTTGAAAGAGTGAGGGGAAAAGCGAGTAGATAGTATTTCTAAGAGTGAGCACTTCCGGGGAGAAAATACTCACGATAATGAGGAAGATAAGTGATATAGACCAGACCTCGATGAGTAGTTTGATCCACTTCCTGATTTTGAAGGAATCGCTTTCGAGAAGAAACCATGCCGATGAGATGAAGAATATCGAGTTTCCCCATAATCCGAAATGGCGGATTATCATGAGAGCGCATGTCACCGGATCCGATGATGCCTTATCAACCGGAATGACGTAATCCTGCGGCATAACGCCGTCCTTGAAAGTAACGATGTCCTGACAAATATGGGAGATGACTATGAGAGCGACGGCGAATATCTTCAGAAGTTCAATGCCACTCTCTCTCTCTCTCTCTCTCTCTCGTTGAAATTAATTTCATTATTCAATCCCTCTATGATTTTGTTTTATCAAAATACCATATTTCTACGATGATGTGGAATGATTTCAGATGCTTTTTAAGAGTGTAATTACCGTCTCGACTGCTCTTATATCGTCCTCGAGGGAAGACTTGTCAAGGGGAGGAAAGTGCATGAAGAGTGCCCTGTTTCCGCTTTGAAGGGAGTGGTAGTAGATGTTGTTGCATACGTACCTTCCGGGGTCTCTCGATGGGGATACCTTGATTCCCTCTGCAGTAAGAGAATCAATGACGAGGGATATATCCACCGGAGTTTCAAGTATATCGCTGCCGTCTTGAGCTATTTTCTCCCCATTGAAGATTACTCCGGCGTTGTCTGGAATGGATGCACTCTTTTCATTGTATGCAAACTGTTCGACTGTGATATGTTCTCTCGAGGATGCAAGTCCCATGTGGATATAAAGATCTGCGGATGTGTCTTTGATTAGCTCCCATGAATTGTCGTATTCGACGGGAAGAACGAAGCTCGATATTCCTTCTCTATCCCTGAATGC
>CAVJJV010000092.1:0-10662 GCA_963650055.1 Comamonas kerstersii
GTAAGGCCATAATGATGGTAATAGCTTTTTTCATTTTCTTCTCCTTTTCGACTTTATGGAAACTCATGGAATCGTTCCCATGAACACTTTATTACACACTTTTTTTGAAAAGTAAAGAAAAAAATATTTATTTATCTGAAGTTTTTTGAGTTCCCCTGTAGATCAGAGCGGCACACAGGGCGGAATGAAAAGGGGAAAAAGCATGGAATCAGGCTGTGCTTCGTCAACAGGAAACTTTCATTTCCCGTTGGATTTCACGGTATCTCTTTCAATCAATGTCGGGGCGAAAGTCAGGTGTACTTCTTTTTTGTCCTCTTTTCCTTCAATCATGTCGACAAGAACATTCACAGCCTTTCTTCCCATCTCCTTGAAAGGCTGTGCAATTGCCGTAAGACGCGGCACAAGGAGCTCGGAGATAGGAACATTGTCATAACCGATAATCGATACATCTTCCGGGATTCTTATATTCAGCTGATTGAGAATATGAATCGTCTCCACGGCAAGGTTGTCACTTGCGCAGAGTACGGCATCGAAGCTGATTCCTTCATTGAACACTTTCGTAAGTTCCCTCGATACAATGAAATTGCCGTTTTCAAAACCGTGCCAGACCAGTTTTTCATCGAATTCGAGACCGTTTTTCTTCAATGCTTCCAGATAACCGGTATATCTTTCTCGATAAAGTTTCAATTCTTCCTGTCCCTGGAGGTATGCAATTCGCCTCAAGCCCTTCGAGACAAGGTAATCAACTGCAATTTCGGAGCCCTTTTTATTATCCAGGCAGACGGACGGCAGTTCGGAGTCATCGCTTCTCAATAGATTCAAACATGGGAGGCCAGTCTCTCTTGCTTCCCTGATTTCTTCGTTTTCATCAACATTGAAAAGAGCTGTCGAGAAAATAAAACCGTCGACGTTGCCGCTCTTCAGCTTCCTTATGTACTCCTTTGCAATCTTCTTGTTCTCCTGGATATCACAGAGGAGAATGGTATAACCACGCTTCAGTGTTTCATCCTCCATAGCCTGGATTATTGCCGGATAGATCATTATTTCAATATTGGGAACAAAGAATGCTATTGTCCTGCTTCTCTGCGTTTTCAATGCCTTTGCAAAGAAATTGGGTTCGAAATCAAGCTCTCTGGCACACGACAGGACCTTTTCTCTGGTTTCCGGACTGACATGAACGTCATTGCATAATACCCTTGAAACGGTGCTTTTCGATACCCCTGTCTTTACTGCTATATCCTTGATTGTCACGTTCTGTCTATCCATAGAAAATGACATTACCATACATTACCGTTTTTTTGCACCCTAAACTTTTTGACATTTTTCCGGAAAATTCTGTTTAGATAGTAGGAGACGAATAAATGAAAAGAATCACATTCCTCTGTCTACTCTTTCTGGTACTCTTTCCGCTCACTGCGGGATACGCTCCCTCTGTTACTCTCTATACAGGAGCAAACGCCCTCATCTATGAGGGTGAATGCTACTACTCCCTCAAGATGGGACTTGAGGCTGCTCCGCTGTCATTCAGAATGGGGTACCTGACTCTTTCCCTTCCCGTCAGCATATCGCAGATGACACGTTCAATCGAGAAGGACGGTCTTATGTCGAACACATACTACAAGAACGGCATAGGGTTTGAAGCACTTCTCGACAACAGAACTCTCGGAGGGAGCATTGCACTATTCTACGGTTATGAAAGATTTCCGGAGGAATATGCTCTCATGAAGTATATCGAGGTCAGGGCCGGCTTCCACTTCATCCCGGCGTCTTTCTTTTGTGTCATACTACCCGTGAGCTGGACCTACACGCCCCTCGGAAGTGAGGTGACAGCAGCCATTGCACTGCGTATAGGAGGTGAACTATGATTCTTACTCTCGTCCTCTCGTTTATTCTGCTTCTTCTCCCTTCATGCTCAGATAGTCCCGGGGGAGTAACAACAGACAGAGATATCTTCCTCATAACCGTTGCAGATGATTTCAATGAATCGAAGAATGAAGGCAACAGGCTTGAAACTGTAGTCAATGACCAGGCGGCACTGATCTACCAGTTCATGACACTCGACGAGAACCTCCATGTATTTGCCTACACTGCGCAGAAGGGAGAAAGGTACTACTCGACCCATCCCGTCTTCAGGGCAGTCGACAGCAGCGGGGAGAGCATCGATATGTCCTCTCCGGACTTCGACCACTTCCAATATGTGGAGTCTTCCGCCGAAAGCACATACGACTGGTCGCTTGACGATGTGCTTGAGAGCACCGTAGAGGGGCTCATAACAGACGAGAACGACATCATCATATTCGCCTATTCGGGACACGGAGACGAGCAGGGCGCTCTTATAACCAATGCCAACAGGGACCCTTATATCACAGTGGACACAGGGAGAATCAAGGAATGCTTCAAATCCCTTCCGGGATATAAGATCTTCTTCCTCGACTCATGCTACTCTGGAAATTTCATATCAGAGAGCACCATAAGGACAACCGACAGCTTCACAACTATGGAAGACAGATACAATGGCATGGACTACATCGGGGCATTGAAGGAGAGCTCATTGAAGCCACGGGAAGACTACAGCAGCAACATGTGGATCATGGCATCGGCGGGAAAGAAGCAGAAGGCATGGGACAAACTCTCCCCTGTGGACTCCTCTTTCCAGAACCGCTACGGAGCCTTTACGTATTACCTATTGAAGGCACTGGGATACAACATGGACAGAAATGAAGCCGAGAAGAATACAGGCATACTGACTTTTTACTCGATATACGACTATATAAGGAAGAACTTCCCGTCAAGTGAAATCTCCGTGCAGACACCAAGGGTGTCCCTCAGAAGACTTGATGTGAGACTGAGATAGCTCAGATCTCCCGACTCTTCACCCTCTCTATCTCGTCGCGGAGGGCGGCCGCCTTCTCGAACTCCAGGTTCCCGGCATATTCCCGCATCTGTTTTTCGAGGTCCTTTATATACTTCTTTCTGTCCTTCTCAACAAGAAGATTATAGGCGGAGGAGAGTATCTTCGCGTCCTCGCGGGCAGTCTCCTTACTGTTTTCAAGTTCACGCTCGAGGATTGTGTCTATCTCCTTTTTGATGGTTACAGGTGTGATGTTGTGCTCCCTGTTGTATGCCGTCTGGACTTTTCTTCTCTTCTCTGTCTCCCTGATTGCCTCCTCCATTGCAGGGGAGGTCTTGTCGGCATACATGATTACACGGCCGTCGGCATTCCTCGCGGCACGTCCTATCGTCTGGATGAGGGAGGTTGCACTTCTGAGAAATCCGATCTTGTCGGCATCAAGGATGGCCACAAGCGATACTTCCGGCAGGTCGAGTCCCTCCCTCAGGAGGTTGATTCCAACAAGTACATCATACTTACCTTTTCTGAGGTCTCTCAGAATATCGACACGGTCGATGGTGTCGACTTCGCTGTGAAGGTATCTGACCTTGAGGCCGAGAGATGCCAGGTAATCTGTGAGGTCCTCGCTCATCTTCTTTGTAAGTGTCGTGACAAGAACCCTCTCCTTCTTCTCTATGGTCTTTCTTATCTCGCCGTAGAGGTCCTCCATCTGTCCCTCTGTCGGACGGACAGATATCTCGGGGTCAAGGAGCCCCGTGGGCCTTATGAGCTGCTCTACAATCTGGACGGACTCGGCCTTCTCCCTCTCTCCCGGGGTGGCCGAGACGTAGATACGCTGCCCGACCTTATTGTCGAACTCATCGTACTTCATGGGTCTGTTGTCGAGGGCGGATGGAAGGCGGAAGCCGTAGTTCACAAGATTAAGTTTACGGGATCTGTCTCCCTCGTACATCGCACCTATCTGCGGAAGTGTTACATGGCTCTCGTCTATGAAGGTGACGAAATCATCGGGGAAATAGTCGAGAAGAACAGGAGGTCTCTCCCCTTCCTTTCTTCCCGTCAGGGGGCGCGAGTAGTTCTCTATGCCCGAGCAGTAGCCTATCTCCTTGAGCATCTCCATATCATATTCGACCCGGCTCTTTATTCTCTCGGCCTCGACGAATTTACCGTTGGACATGAAGTATTCATACCTCTCCTCCTTCTCCTTCTCTATCGTATCGATGGCCTTGTCTATCTGGCTCTGGGGAAGAACGAACTGCTTTGCCGGGTAGAGTGTGACACTCTCGACTCTCTCCCTCTTCTCGCCGCTCACCGGATCGAACCATACGATATCTGAAATGGTGTCCCAGTCGAGGTATATGCGGAAGGCCGTCTCCAGGTACGCAGGATATATCTCGATGACATCCCCCCTCTGGCGGAATCTCCCCCTCTCGAGGACATCGTCGTTGCGCTCATAGAGCATTCTCAGAAGCTGATCGAAAATCTTTACTCTGTCAAACTCATCGCCCACTCTGAATGAGTAGAGCATATCTCTCAGAGAGACCGGGTTACCAAGGCCGTATATACACGAGACAGTAGCAACTACAATCACATCCCGTCTCTCCATGAGAGAGAAGGATGCATGGAGCCTTAGCCTGTCTATCTCGTCGTTTATATCCACTTCCTTCTCTATATACAGGTCCTTTCCGGGCACATACGCTTCAGGCTGGTAGAAATCGTATGTAGATACAAAGTAGGTTACGGCATTCTCAGGAAAGAAATTCTTGAACTCCCTGTAAAGCTGGGCCGAAAGGGTTTTGTTGTGGCTCAGAACAAGAACGGGCTTCTGGATCTTCTCGATGAGCTTCGCCATCGTGAACGTCTTACCCGAACCCGTAACGCCCTTGAGTGTCTGGGCGGTGTCCCCCTCGAGGTATCCCTGATAGAGTTTATCTACAGCCTCCCCCTGGTCTCCTGAAAGCTCGAAGGGGGCATGGACACGGAACGGGCGCTCCACCCCGGATATGTAATCGGGTACGATTATCTCACTATCCACTGGGTGTTCTCCTCCGTCTGCTCCACGAGTTCAACATTCTCGAGAACCTTTCTCTCACCGTTTCGTATAACGGTGACGGAGACCTTGTCTCCCGCCTTCGTCGAGAAGAGGAAGGCAAAGTAATCGACGTATCCTGTAATCGGAGTGTCGTTTATTGCAACAATCACATCGCCTCCGAGATATATGACGCTCTGTCCGTACTGGGCCTTCTCGCTGCCGCCTCTGAGGCCGCCCTTATCGGCCTTACCGAGGGGAACTACCTGGCTGACGAGTATTCCCTCGTCGACGACGAGATTGGAGTACGAGACAATCTGTGCATTGAGCTCGACGGAGAGAATGTCCATCCATCCTCTTGTGACCTTGCCGTTCTTTATGAGGGAGGAGGCAACATCGAGTACGGTATCGACGGGAAGGGCGAATGAAATTCCCTCCGCACTCCCTGTTGTGGAGTAGATTGATGAAATGAGTCCGATCATCTTTCCCGACGAGTCGATGAGGGGACCTCCGGAATTACCGGGGTTAACGAGAGCATTCGTCTGGATCATATTGGGAATGATTGAAGATGATGAGGAGGTACTGACCATTCTCTCGAGTCCGGAAATCGAACCGTCGGTAAAGGACCATGAGTAACCGTAGGGATTACCTATCGTATATACAATCTGCCCCACCGACAGATTGTCGGAAGAGCCGAAATCCATTCTAGTCAATCCGGTCCTCTCGACTTTGAGAACGGCGATATCTGTCAGAGAGTCTGTACCGACGACGGTGGCCTCCTCGCTTGTATTATCGGAGAATACGACTGTGAATGATGTGCTGGAGCCCACGACGTGCTTGTTCGTCACGATGTAGCCGTCACTCGAAATTATGACCCCGCTTCCCTGTCCCGAGTCACTGAGTGATGAGTATGCATTGATTACGACGACACTGTCACGGCACTTGTTGTAGACGGCGATTCTCCTCGCTTCCTCGGAAGTATAGTTCCAGCTGCCGTTGTCGCTGTCGTAAAGGGAGAGAAGTTCGTCCCCGTAGTAGACCTTGTCGACAGGAATCCCGGCCATCTCGAAGAGGGCCTTCTCACCCTTTGTTTCGACAACCTTCTCCATGGCCTTCCTCAAGGCCTCCTCCTCGACCGATTCTGTAAGATACCTTGTCCAGGCATAGAGTGCGATAAGCACGGCAAGACCGCATATGGAAACAAGTATTATCGTCAATATCTCGGCGAAGGAAAAACGCTTCATTGCCTAAGGATAATAAAGTGAGCCTCTTTTGTTAAGGCTCAAGCAGTTTCATATGTCCCTCAAAGATCGATTCTCTTTCCGTACGGACTGATTGCCCTCACAGGACAGACAAGGACACAGAGGTGGCATCCGACACATATTCCTGCATTCATTACGGGTTTACCGTTCCTCATGCCGAGTGCCTCGTGTCCGCCGTCCCTGCAGGAGAGAACACACCGTCCGCAGCCGAGGCATTTCTTAGTATCGAAGCGTGGAAGGAGCTTTGTCTTCCTGTTGAGTTCGTCAAGGTCGGTTACGTTTTCCTTTCCGATTCCCTCGAGCTCAGAGAGCCCGGGGAGGGCCTTTTCCCTCAAATACCAGGTCAGACCGTCAATAAGGTCATCGATTATCCTCAATCCGTACTGCATGACGGATGTCGTAATCTGAACGTGGTTGGCCCCGAGGATTATGAAGGACGCCGCATCCCTCCAGGTGTCTATCCCTCCCATGGCGCTGACGGGGACATCCAGGAGCGTCTTATCCGACGAGAGCTCCCAGATAAAGCGGAGTGCGATGGGCTTGACTGCTCTTCCGGAGTATCCTCCGACTCCGGACATTCCCCTGACGGAAGGTTCGGTAGCATAGGTATCAAGGTTCACATCCATCAGACTCTTTACCGTATTGATTGCCGCAATGCCGTCGGCACCGCTCTCGACTGCAGCCCGGGCAAAGGGCCTCATGTCGGCAACGTTCGGAGTGAGCTTTGCAAGCATCGGAACCCTGCATCCTCTTCTTGCAGCCTTCGTGCACCTTCTCACGGCATCTTCACTCTGCCCAATATCGACACCGAGTCCGCCCTGCTCCATATTCGGACACGAGAAGTTGCACTCTATTATATCTGCGCCGGCTTCCTCGCTCATGCGGGCAAGCATCTCCCACTCCTCGTCCGTTCTCCCCATGATTGAGGCGATTATGACCTTCCCCGGATAATCCTTCTTGAGTCTTCTTATGGCATCAAGATCTTCTTCAAGTCCATTACATGAAAGCTGCTCTATGTTCTTGAAGCCGCAGAAACCATGCTCGGAGGGTAGAGACGAATACCTCGGAGAGGCTTCATCGGGTATGAAAGCGCATAGTGTCTTGAAACATGCACCCGCCCATCCCATCTCGAATGCACGTGCTATCTTCTCATAGGATGATGCCACGACGGAGGAGGAAAGAAGGAAAGGATTTTCAAGATGTACGCCGAGAAAATCACACGAGAGGTCGACGCTGCTTTCAGGGACATCCTCCATGAGGCCACCGTCGCTCCTGAGTGCGTTCATAACTTCTCTTATATGTATGGGATTATCCTTTCTGAGGCATGCCTTCTCGCACTCTAAATCCGTACAACCGGCACAGGCATAATTCTTCTCTAGCTTCCTGAAGGCCCCTACCGGATTTTCAAAGTAGAGAGAGCGGATGATCGATGCGCTCTCCACACCGTGAGGGCAGGCCTTCGAGCAGGCTTCAACCGGGCACAGAAGACAGCGGGAGACTTCTTCCATATCTATTGATGTTTCGTACTTCATTTTTCTTTCTCCTCTATGAAAAAAGATATTATCTACAGAAATAAAATGCAACATGAAAATACATAGCGGAAAGAAGATAAAAAGGGAATTCCTTCACTTAGACATGACGACTTACAATATTTCTATCTTTCTTTACAACAGCAAATTATTTTTCTTCAAGCGGTAGTTATATACTTTCCCTCCAGGTGATATAATCAGGCCATGAACATAGAGAAAGCCAACAGCAGAGCATGGGATAAGGAAGAAAAAACAGGCTCCTTCTGGTCTCGTATGGCCGGAGAAGAGGAAATAGAGAAAGCAAGGAAGGGGGAACTGGAGCTCAGAATCACCACATCCCGTTTCATCCCTCAATCATGGTGTGAGAAGCTGAGGGGTAAGGTTGTTCTCAATCTATGCGGAGGAGGAGGCCAGCAGACTCCCCTCCTTTCCGCCTTCGGCTCACGTGTCACATCGGTCGACATCTCCCCGAATCAGATTGAAGAGGACAGGAGAGCGCTTCTGAAGTACCACCTTGAAGCAGAGACAATAGTAGGAAGCGTTCTTTCTCTTCCTCTTGAAGACAACTATTTCGATGCAGTCGTAAACCCGATTTCCCTCAACTTCGTGGATGACATAGATAGAGCCTACTCGGAAATGGACAGGGTTCTGAAGAAAGGCGGATATCTCATGATGGGGATCGCCAACCCCGTTCTCTACATCTTCGACGAGAAGAAGCAGACGAGAAAACTCTCTGTCAAATATACTCTTCCCTTTTCGGCGACAGTATCCCTTTCTCAAAAGGAGGTGAGGAAAAAGGTCGAGACCTGTGATACCCTCGAGTTCTCCCACACCCTCGAGAAGATTATATCGTCACTTCTCAGAAAAGGCTTCGTACTCGAGGATTTCTTCTCCGACAGAGCTCTCTCAGAGCCTACGGACTCATTCATCCACGACTCTTTTCTCGCCTTCCTATTCAGAAAGACCTGAGAGAAGTTCGTTCCTCTTCTGCATCGACATCCTTCCCACTCCCGGAAGAGAAATAGCCTCTCCGATGATGATGACCTTCATTCCGCTCTCACGAAGAGTCTCGACTGCCTCCTTGAGTGTCTCGAGGAGCATTATTGCAGAGTCGGCCACCGTGTCTACAGCGACAAGTTCAATCTGATTCCTTCTCTCAAGGAGAGCTGAGACAATCTCTCCCGATACCGGTTTGAATGATAACAGGCTAGCCGCAATGAAGACGGTATCGAGATTGTACTTATCGATGAAGGAGAGAATTTCAGAGGAGCGGATATCGGAGAGGGCCGAGTGCCTCAGGCGGTAGTCTCCCTCGATTGATAGAGCCGTATACTCAGTTGTGCTCTCGAGGTATTCTATATTCAGCCCCGAGTCACTGAATATTCCCCTGATATTCTCCCCCTGGTTGTCCTTTCCGATTTTCGTAATTATCGGATAAGGGCAGGGATGCGAAGGCGCATACTCCATCTCGACAAGGTAGCCGATTGCTCCAGTTGAATAGTATCCTAAATGCTCTTCCTCGTCACAGAAGTCGAAGCAATAAAATATATCAGCAATAATTCCAGTCATGAAACAATTCTACCTTTCATCCTCTTCCCCATGCAAGAAAGAAAAATATAGAATTAGGCCATGAACATGAAGAAAGCACAATGGCTGAAGAAACCCGCACGCTTTGAAGAATATCTTCTCCATACGGCAGGCTACATCAACGAAGATAGAAGTGAAGTCTACTTCACAATCGGTGAGACTGATGACATCACCCTATCCTACTCGAAGGATGATTCTGTCTCAGTTTCATTCATCTTTCTTCATACGCCGGGCGACAGAATAATCTTCCGTGACGGGGAAGTAGATATTTCATTCTTCTCCTTCAAAGCCAGACACAATATGCATAAATCCATCAAAGAGCTTAAGATACATAAAGACTGCCCGGAGATTGTCTTTTCTGCGGATAACACAGAAATATTAAGAATAAACAACCCCGCCTTCCTCTCCTCTGCTTCTTTCGGATTTTACGTAGAGGGTCACGGCGGGGTCAGACTCACTGTCTGGTGATATCACTTGTCTTCAACAACCTGTTCGGGCTTCTCCCTTAATAACTCCGGGTGTGCCAGATAATGCTTGAACATCTTCAATGCAGATGCCCAGTAGTAACCGTTGGTTGTTCTTTCATCCATATTCACTACAAAGTCGATTACACGCTTCTTGAAGGGCTCACCGTCCTCATTGAAGGCATAGTATGTCCTCTTTGCTCCGAAAGCAATGAAGAGCGGGCAGTTACCGAAATTATAGAGGTGGTGACGGATAGGAGGAATGTTCAATGACGCCATGTTGGTAATGAACATGGAAGCATGGAACGGAGATGCCTCTTTGAGCGACGGCAGCAGGAGATTGAAGTAATCAAGGGTCTTCAGGAACCACATTACGAACTTCAAAAGGAGATGGGGAATTTTTGTAAGCACCTTTGCAACGCTGTCTGTCGATGTGGCCTTCATCCCCTGCTCGATCTGCTTCGTAACTTCATCATAAATCTGATATATATCATAATCAGGCTTGAAATGCATCTTTACGTTTGTCTCGACGCCCTCGATGCTCATTTTACGCATGATTGCCAGCGAGACTGTGACTTCGTTGCGGCCCCAGATGCGCTGCCCGCGTATATAGCGGTTTACTTTCGGTCTCTGGCTGACCATACGCACGTACGCGGCAAGAATGACATGAAGAACACCGAAGCCTTCAAGCCCCTCATCCCTCATCTGTCTGATGAATGCCTCGATGGGCTCTACTTCAAACGAATCGATTATCGTGTTCTGACTGTCACTCCTCTCAACCATTACAATAGGTACGAAAGTATCAAACGGATTGAGACTCTTAATTTTATGTCCTTCTCTCATCATTTTTCCTCAATGCGGGAATTATATAACCGATATGAACATATATTCTAGTAATTGTCCGACTTTAAAAGGGATAAAAAATTCATTAGATTTCCTG
>CAVJJV010000093.1:0-4551 GCA_963650055.1 Comamonas kerstersii
TCGAGTTCGTCGACATTGCAGGACTTGTGAAGGGTGCAAGCCAGGGTGAGGGACTCGGAAACAGATTTCTCGGCGCAATAAGGGAAGTCGGCGTCATCGCGCATGTCGTCAGATGCTTCGACAACAGTGATATAATCCACGTAAGCAACAGAATAAATCCTGAGAGTGATATAGAGACAATCGATATAGAGCTTGCTCTCTCCGACCTCGAGACTGTCGACAAGCGTTACCAGAAACAGAGCAAGCTGGGACGTATCAACAAGGAACAGGCCAAGGAAAACGAGAAGGTCCTCCCGCTCTACGAGAAACTCATCAAGGCTCTCTCGGACGGCATTCCGGCACGCAGACTCGGCCTCGACGACGATGAGAAGGCTCTTCTCTATGACCTCCATCTCATCACGCTCAAGCCCGTCATCTATGTATGCAATGTCGATGAGGATGCAATTCTGGAAGACAACGGCTATGTAAAGAAGGTCAGAGAAATAGCAGAAAAGGACAACAATGCTCCTGTTGTCGTCATATGCGGCAAGATAGAGGCCGAGATAGCAGAGCTCGAGACGGATGATGAGAAGAAGGAGTTCCTGGAGGCGGTAGGCCTCGAGGAGTCCGGACTGGATAACCTTGTGCGGGCAGCCTATCATGCTCTCGGACTCAGAACATTCTTCACGGCGGGAAAGGATGAGGACAGGGCGTGGACATTCAGGGAAGGCAGCAAGGCACCCCAGTGTGCAGGCATAATCCACTCCGACTTCGAGAAGGGGTTCATCAAGGCCGAGGTATACAACTACGACGACCTTGTGACATACGGAAGCGAAGCGAAGGTGAGGGAGAACGGAAAGATGAGACTCGAGGGAAGGGATTACGTCGTCAAGGACGGTGACATCGTCTTCTTCAAGTTCAATGTGTGATGAGCTCCCGTCCCATCTCGTACATCTTCCTTTCATCCATCTTCACCACCTCCCTGTCGTATGTGACAAGCCCGTTGAGCTCATCCTCGACATCGCTCAGCTGTGTATAGATTGAAGCGCATAATCCCTGCTCCTTTGCAGGGAAAATGTCTCTTCTGTACATCGATACGACTGCATCGGTGAGTTCTTCTTTCGATTTGTATCCTCTATATACGAATTTTCCCGAAGTTGATTTGTGACCATCGATTTCAAGTCCGTATCCTCCGAATTCGCTTAATATGACGGCACGGGAGAACCTGTCGCTTCTGTAGCGGTAGGGCTTGAAGTATACGTGCCGGCTCAGGAAGTTTCCCTTCTTCTGGTCAAGCCACCCGGAGTGGTAGTCGACACTTCTCGTCGGGTCCATCTTTTCGACCATCTCTCCGATTTCCACGCTGTCGAACTGCCCCCATGCTTCATTGAACGGAACCCACATCGCGATGCTTGTCACGTTTTTCAGGAGGTTTATCATCTCTTTGAGGTTGTTCTTGAATTCCTCCCGCATTTTTTCATCCCTGCGCCTGAGGAGAAAGTAGTGGCTGTCCTTAAGATGCGAGCCTATGACGAGCGGGGCCGAGACAACGAGGGGGGAGTACCGCCCTCCTCCTGAGGGCATATCCTGCCAGACGAGCATCCCGAGTCTGTCGCAGTGGTAATACCACCGCAGGGGCTCTATCTTTATATGTTTACGGAGAGTATTGAACCCCATTTTCTTTGCAAGCATTATGTCCGCTGTCATCTCATCCTCGCTCGATGGAGTGTAGAGACCTTTCGGGTAGTACCCCTGGTCGAGGAGTCCGTGGTGGAAATATGGCTTTCCGTTGAGAAAGAGCCTCTTTATCCCCTTCTCATCCTTCTCGAGTGTAAAGGTTCTGAGCCCCGTGTATGATGAGGCTCTGTCGTCTTCATATATGATGGTGAAGTAATAGAGATACGGGTCCTCCGGTGACCACAGCCTGGGATTCCCGATTTCTATGAAGAGGGGGATTCCGGAGATGAATTCATAGCCCTTATCTTCTAGAATTACCTTCCCTCTTCCCGGAACTGTAGTTTCGACGGTAAGGGAGAATCCCGTGAGGGAGGGGACGATCTTGAGCCCATCTATGTGATTCTTCGGTACCTTCTCGATCCATACCGTCTGCCATATTCCCGACTGCGGGGTGTACCATATGCCTCCTCTCTTGAGCTTCTGCTTTCCTCTCTCCTGCTCTCCGGTATCTGTCGGATCTTTTACAAGAAGTGTGAGATGGAAATCGGTTTTATCGACCTTGAGAGAGAATGGAAGGTATCCTCCGCGGTGGGTGAGTCTGTCTTCGCCGTCTATGATGACTACGGCTGTATAGTCCACGGCTCCGAAATGGAGGATAAGTTCCTCCTTTTCCTTATCGAAGGGGAAGGGAATGGAGACATTTCTCTCGTAGACGAGGGTTTCGTCACTCTGGAGAATATGGCCGACGGTGCTCATTTCAGCTTCCGGGGAGTACGGGACGAGGATGGTGCCCTTCTTTATGATTTCTTTTTTAGAGTTGATTACGGCGTAATTCCACTCTCCGTTGAGATTGAGCCACTCTCCTTTTCTTTCAAGCTGGGGGCGGGGGTACGAGGGGAAGGGAATCATGCTTTCTTCTCCTTTTTCCCGAGTATTACGACAGGAATGAGAGTAAGTATTTCAACTGCAGCAGCAAGAAGGAAGATCAGGGGGGTTGGAACGGTCTTCGTCACGCCGAGCTCTCTGTAGGTGAGGTTGGATCCTTTGATGGCGGCGGCCCCGATATAAGGTCCGAGGACCATCGGAAGCATTACCTGGAAAATCATCCTCACTCCCTGTGTTCCCCCCTCAAAGCCTTCGGGAGTGTAGTCTCTTACAAGTGAGGAGAGTATCGAGGTGCTGACAAGGTATCCGCTCATCATCACTATCCCCGATACCGTAGTAAAGACGAATGAACGGGCACTGTACATCAGTACAAGGCCGCATGTCATGAGAGCTATGCTCGATACGGATGCCCTGGTGCGTCCGATTAGACCTGGAAGTCTTCCCGATACGACACATACAATTGATGATACTACAAGCGTTACGGCGAGAAGTATCACATAGCTGTCGCTGAAACCCAGGTATGTCTGTATATATATGATAAGGTACGGGAAGAAGACCTGCATGCTCAGACTGTTTATCCCGTAGGCTGCAAGCGCGGTGTAAAGGGATGGGTTGCTCTTCACCGTACCGGGTTTGAAGCCGTAGACAAGGGAGTCGAGGAGTCTTATGTCCTTCTTTCCGCTTTTATCCTTCTCGAGGAGGAAGATTGAGAGGATGCCCGCCCCGAGCATGATGAGTGCAGTTATAGCGAAGAAGGTTTTCCACTCTCCCTTCTGTGTCAAGCCGTCCATGACACCGAAGACGAAGAGCATCGAGGCCATCGGAAGAATCTGGATTACAGCCTCGACTTTTGTTCTATCTTTTCTTCCGACTCTCTCCGTTATGTAGGCATTGAATGCCGCATCGTTTGCCGTCGAACCGAAGAAAGTCATCACACAGTCGAGTATTACGACCGTAACGGCGGCGGAGGAGGCACGGGGATTGACAAGTGCGAAGGCCAGTACCGTCACCGCCCATATGATATATCCCAGAGAGATGAAGAGCTTTCTCTTTCCCGTTCTGTCGGAGAGGGCCCCCATAATCAGGGTTGTCAGGGTTGCAACTACGGCAGAGGAGGAGACCATCGCCGCTATATAGCCCGGATCCGTACTTATCTCATTGTACATGAAGACATTGAAATACATGTTTTCTATAGTCCAGGCAATCTGCCCGGAGAGGCCGATTATGATTACTGTCAGCATGGATTTTCTATTCATGGGATGATTATAGCAGTAAAAAGCCTTTTCTTCCCCCTTTTTCAACTCCTTATAAATTGACACTTTCAGGGGGATTGAAGTAGATTGAAGGGGTCGAGTTTCGACGAAACCAAAAATTCTAACTGGAGGGTCTAAATCATGGGAAGAAATTTTACTCCTAGATTTAAGCAGTGCAGAAGACTTGGGGTTAATGTATGTGGACACCCTAAGGCAATGAAGAGAGCTGGAAGCCCAGCTTTCGCAAAGAGAAAAAAGCCTACTGACTACAGCAAGCAGCTGACTGAAAAGCAGAAGCTGAAGGCTTATTACGGCGTCATGGAGAAGCAGCTCCATCGTTATTATGAGAAGGCTCTCAAGTCTTCGATGATGACCGGTGATGCTCTTGTCATCTCTCTCGAGAGAAGACTTGACAATGCTGTTTACAGAATCGGTTTTGCCAATTCAATCAGACTTGCACGCCAGCTTGTCAGCCACGGCCACATTCTCGTCAACGGCAGGAAGGTCGATATTCCTTCTTACCAGCTTCAGGTCGGAGATGTAGTATCACTCAAGGAGAAGTCAAGAAAGAACGTTCAGTTCGAATCCTGCTTCAAGGGCGCAAAGGCATTCAAGGGTGAGTATTTCACAATCGATCAGGACAACTGGACAGGTACACTGTCCCGTCTCCCCGAGAGAAAGGAAATTCCGATTGAAGTCAATGACCAGCTTGTCGTAGAGTTCTACTCGAAATAAGCCCTAGTCTTATAGATGGATA
>CAVJJV010000094.1:0-7848 GCA_963650055.1 Comamonas kerstersii
CCACACTGCACTATGTCTATCAGGTGATACTTTCCTGTCTTTTAGGAGAAAACGACAGGGATTTCTTCAAGAGAAGAATACAGACAATAGAGAACAACGGAGACCTCAGCGATGCTCTTTCCTTCTATTCCAGAGAGTTCCCCACGGAGCTCAAGGAGGACAAGTCCGTTGAAGAGGAGATGCGCGGCTACTTCATCCACCAGGTACTTCTTCAGAACAGGGCGATTGTAAATGCCGCAAAGCCGTTCGTCGCTCCGGAGGGCCTTACTCTTCCTTCGTCTTTCCGTGCACTCTCTTCCGTCCTCTCGTCATATGTAAAGGACGATCTCAGAAACGGAGAGCCGAACCTGGATGATGTATTCACATTCCTCTGCATGCCTGCACGGCTCTATCCGGATTCACTCATCGACCAGCTCCAGTACATTCTCCGCGAATGGGCCGATATGCTCCCGGAAAACTTTGTAAGAATGCTCAAGTCATCCATCGACTACATCAACGAAGAGCAGAAGGACAGAGGTTTCGGAGGAGGCCCGGTCAACATACCGGTCGTCGACTACTCAAATGAAAGCGAGGAGTACGAAGCATTCTCCTCCGACTCCAACTGGATGCCCTGTGTCGTCATGATAGCCAAGTCGACACTTGTCTGGCTCGACCAGCTTTCAAAGACATACAACAGACCCATTACTACACTCGACCAGATTCCCGACGAGGAACTCGACACCCTCCAGCACAGAGGTATTAACGCCCTCTGGCTTATCGGGCTCTGGCAGAGAAGCGAGGCAAGCAAGGAGATCAAACACCTCTGCGGCAACCCGGATGCAGTTGCATCTGCATACTCCCTCAAGGACTATGACATATCGGAAGGAATCGGCGGCTGGAAGGCTGTCGAAAACCTCAGGGAAAGATGCCAGAAGAGGGGAATAAGACTTGCTTCCGACATGGTTCCGAACCATACCGGAATCGACGGCAACTGGGTCTATGAACACCCCGATTACTTCATAAGACAGGACTATCCTCCATTCCCGTCATATACCTACAACGGACCGGATCTCTCTACAAACCCCTACTGGGAAGTGAAGATAGAAGACCACTACTATGACAGAACGGATGCGGCAGTCACATTCAGAATGAAGAACCGCTACACGGGAGAGACAAAGTATGTATTCCACGGTAATGACGGAACAACGATGCCCTGGAACGACACAGCACAGCTTGATTACCTCAATCCCGTGACGAGAGAGGCCGTCATTCAGAAGATATTACATGTTGCCAGAAACTTCCCGATTATCCGCTTCGATGCCGCAATGACCCTGGCAAAGCGCCACATCGAGAGACTGTGGTACCCCAAACCCGGCGAAGGTGGTGATATCCCGGGAAGAGCCGAGCACGCCCTGGACGAGAGGGAGTTCAATGCACGCATCCCCGAGGAATTCTGGAGAGAGGTCGTCGACAGAGTTGCAAAGGAAGTTCCCGACACACTCCTTCTTGCAGAGGCATTCTGGATGATGGAAGGCTACTTCGTAAGAACACTCGGAATGCATAGAGTATACAACTCGGCATTCATGAACATGCTCAAGAACCAGGAGAACCAGAAGTACAGGGATTCCATAAAGAAGACCCTCGTCTTCGAGCCCGAGATTCTCAAGCGCTATGTAAACTTCATGAACAACCCCGATGAAGATACGGCCATCGCCCAGTTCGGCTCGGACGACAGATACTTCGGAGTAGCAACCCTCCTTTCAACTCTCCCCGGGCTTCCGATGATCGGTCACGGCCAGATCGAGGGCTACAGGGAAAAGTACGGCATGGAGTACCAGAGGGCATACTACGACGAGAAGCCCAACCAGTGGCTCATCAACGAGCATGAGAAGAGAATCTTCCCACTTCTGAGACGCCGTTATCTCTTTGCAAACGTCGACAACTTCAACCTCTACGACTGTATCAACGACAACGGAGGCGTGGAGGAATCGGTATTCGCATTCGTAAACGGACAGGGAATGGAGCGCACCCTCGTTCTCGTAAACAACAGATACGAGAGAGCAGGAGGCAGAATCAACACCGCCTGCCCGAAGTTGAAGAAATACGGGGAAGAGAAGAAGCTCGAGAGCATGACACTTGCCCAGAACCTCAACCTCTCCTACGGCGCAGACAACTATGTCCTCATGGATTCCTTCCTGGACGGTCTTACATACATCATCCCGTCGATGAACCTCTTCGAAGGCTATTCCTTCTCCCTCAACGGGTACGAAGCGAAGGTCTACTGGAACATAAGGGAAGTGGAGGACAGGGACGGCTGCATAAAGAAACTCTATGAAGAGTACGGTACGAACGGCATAAGAGACTTCGATAAAGCTGTCTCCCTTATGAAGCTTGAACCTGTCTACAAGGCAATAGAGGCTCTAAGGCGAAGCGGCACGCTCGCCGTCATCAGAAAGATTGTCAATGGAAAAGGCGAGAAGGAAGACGAGAGAGAACTCCTCTTGATTATCGCTGAAGCCTACTCGATGCTCTACGAATCCTATAAGACAATGGGAGAGGCGGCAAAGGGTCAGCTCGGAGTTGCGCCAAAGGATGTAGACCCCCATCCCGTCATCAAGTTCATCCGCTTCCTCGGAAAGGCTTTCGGCCCCAAGGGCCCCAGGCTCTTCCCATCATGGTCGAGTCTTGACAGTTCGCTTCCCGTCCTGATTGCGGCATCCCTCTCACTCATTCCGTTTACAGAGGACAACAATACTCCAAAGTCATTGATGAAGACGGCCGACAGGTTGATTCTCACATCGTTCTTCCACGAGGAACTCGAGAGACTCTGCCTGGATGAGAACGGAAAGAGAGAATTGATGCACTATGCTGCTCTCTTCGTCTCCGGGACGATGCTTCTGAGGGACGAGATGAAGGACGCCACCCCGGTGGAGATGCTTTCATGCCTCCTCAATGACGACAGCGTCATGAACCTGACACAATGCAATGAATATCAGGGAATTGTATGGTATAATAAGGAAAATATGCAGAAGGCGATCATGATCTGCACCCTCGCCTATGCCGCATCCAGCGACAGAACGGCAAAGGAAGTGGATACATTCGCCAGAACGCTTCTTGACAGGGAATTCAACAGCGGTTACAGACTATCCAGTCTCCTCAAAGGATAATTCGTTGAGTTGACTTACTTTAAAAAGGAGGACTAAAATCCTAGTATGAAAACTTGGCTTACTTATTTAGCTGCACTACTGATGGCCGGAGCTACGGCATTCGCCTTTCCTCAATCGACAGGCCTCATGAGTGCAATGAATTATCTGACATCCCTGCTCATCAGCGTGGGCATCTTCATGTTCATTCCCGTCTCGTTTGTAACATTCGCAGCGGGAACGGCATCCCTCAGAAAAGACAGAATCGGAGGAAAGGTTTTCTGGTCGTCCGTTCTATGGGCGGTTGTCTCATCACTGCTGCTTTCCATTCTTGCAATATGTGTTGTAACCTACCTCCCGCTCTCGCTCCCTGTGACATCGTCTGCAGGCGGTGACTATATAAGCCTATACAGTGAATATGTCACATCCTACGATATCCTCGGAGCATCGACGCTGACGGGTTCGATTTTCCCCGTTCTCCTCGCCGTCGGCCTTATCTTCGGCCTGGCGCTCACACCATCCTCGGATGTCATAAGACCGGCATATGCAGTATTGAACTCACTCTCGGAGGTAATGTATAGAATAGAGCGCACAGTAACATACTTCGGAGCATTCTTCGTCTATACTGCAGGAACGGCATTCTTCCTCAACATATGGCAGGAGAAGACGGCATTCGTATCGCCCACCTTCTTCCTCACAATTCTCATCTCCGCACTTGCCCTCATTCTTGTTGTTCTTCCACTCCTCTACCTAATTTTCACGGGATTCAGGAAGAATCCGTACATCCTCATATGGCGCTCCCTCCCGTCTCTCATATTCGGCTTTGTAAGCGGCAGCATCTATCTCTCCGCTCTGCAGGATGAGGCAGTAGAGAGGAACAACCTCGGAGTACAGAAGAGAATCGTAAGCTTCAACACTCCTCTCTCGATATTGATTACACGCGGCGGCACGGCATTCGTGTCGACAATAACCGTCCTCTCGATATTGAATGCACTCAATGCAGAGGTGACACTCCATGCTGCCATCCTCATAGCACTTATGACTGTATGTCTCTCCTTCCTCTCGTTCATGTCGGCAGGAACCGAGACTGCAATCACAACAATTCTTCTCTTCAGAGTAATGAATATCAACGTATACGGCGCAGAGGCTGCGGTGATTTCAATCATTCCGTTCCTCAACGGTGTTGCCGTAATGCTTGATGTTCTTCTGATCAATATGTCGTCATACATCGGAGCCAAAAGAACAAAGACGGATGTACGTGTACCCGGCAGGGATGTGATTTAATGCAGAGCCAGACGAGAAAATTCATACTATACCAGCTCTTCATACAGGCTGTGATAACCGTGCTCTACGGCTTCGGTTTCGTCAATGTACTTATATCTTCCGGAAAAAGTGGAGGCTTTGCGAGCATCCTCGAGTCCTCCGGAAGATATCTTCCGTTTCTCGTCATCCTCATCTGCTCTCTGCTCCCGGAGATATCTCTCCTGATAAAGCATAAGCTCCACAGCCAGGACGGCGAGATACTACCCCTCCTCTATACAGCAGTAGCACTGCAGAGCAGCATGATCGTCACGGACGCCGTCTCGGCAATGGGATTCTACTTCCACTTCCCCTTCGGACTCCTGGTGCTCCAGCGCTTCTCGCTTCTTGCAACGGCATCGATGTTCCTGCTCTCCGCTCTCCGCTACTTCGGCTTCTCCTCGTCCCATATGACAGGGTATTCCCTTGTCTTCCTCGCTTTCTCTTTCCTCATATCGGCACTGGTACCGGTATCATCATACATGGGGGAGATAACAGTCACCTCATCACTCTATGAAGTCTATATCCAGATAGTCGTACTTGCTGCATACACAGCCACAATAGCGACATTCGTCATCGCCGCAATAAAGGACAAGACGGCTTTGAACATCAAAAGATCCTCGGCATTCATCCTTCTTTGTGTCGGAATTTATCTCTGCTGGGCCGGTAATGTATATACCGCCGTCATCTCCCCGATATTGTATCTCATCGGCACGATAATCCTCGTTGCGGACGCCGGCGACAGTTTCTAAGTCTCTATTTTCCGCTGCCTGCAAAATTTAGCTTCTCAATTATTTTCTCAATACGCCGATGTGGACTATTGAGACTTATATTCTTTTGATATAACATGAACCTCTAGTAGGAATTTACTATTTCCTACGAAGGGGTAATTGAACATGTTGAAGAAGACATTTCTCATCTTTTCACTCATTCTCTTGGTGCTGACAGGATGCGAACTCAACAAAGATACTATCGAGCCGGAGGAAACTTCAGGAACAGTAACTCTGACAGTCACAAGTCCGACTAGATCAATCCTCCCGTCCTATCCGGAGATAAAGGGCTACAAGGTTACTCTCGGTAGCTCTGAACAGACATACAATAAGAGTTTCTCGAATGAAGAGGTTCTCACAATCGAGAATGTCCTCATAGGAACATATACGGCTACAGTCCAGGCCTACTCGGATGCCTCCCTAGAGGTGGAAGTTGCCGTTGGGTCTGCACTACTTGCAGTCAAGCCCAATGTCGACAATACAACTACAATCTCCCTCGACTGGCTGGAAGAGGGTACAGGTTCATTCAGCGTCACCATCGACTGGGCGAACCTCACAAACAGGAACAACCTCATTGCAGATGCAGTCGAAAACGGGAACCTCGGTTTTGTCGCATGGGATCCGGAGAAAAACGAAGCATTCAACAATGCCTCCATCCAGTGGGTTAAAGATACTACAGCCACAAGCTATACATACACCCAGACAGGAATCCCGACATCGAGTACATCAAGGTCCACAAACATCTCATTCAGAGCATACACAAAGATTAATGGAGAGGCCCAGGCGATTGCAGAGGCATTCAATGCCACAGTCACAATACTTCCTAATCTTATAAGCGTCCCGGACGGCAGCGAATCCTTCTCGTTCGACGACACAAACATCGTCTACTATATGAAGAACGTAACAGGAGTAACGGCTAAGCTCAATGACGATAATTCGGCAGAGAACATCGACATATCATGGCAGTATCCTGTTCTCTCGGACGGTACATACATCCTTACAGTCTGGATTACAAACAATAATCTCAATAATGTAGTTGTCGGCGACAAGCAGACATTCTCATACACAGTAAAGGACCGCACAGTAACATCCGGCCAGACAAGTACAATATTCACAGGCCTCAATCCCAGCTATTTCTATACTGTCCACTTCCTCAATGAATCCGATAAGAGCACGATGATTTACACACGTTCTGCAGAATCCACTCCGCTCAAGGACATCAGAACAAAGGTCAAGGTAAAGTCTATCGGCTTCGAGAGTGACTTCGAGACAGAGTATGTAATGGGTGCAACAAAACTCGTCAACGCAGTCATCGCTCCGGATGATGCTACAATCAAGGAGTACACGGTAGCTGTCACAGAAGGCGCATCAGTGGATGACAAGACTCTCTCCTTCCCGTCTTCAGGTGACTATACAATCACCCTTACCAGTCTGGACGAACATGCACTATCGAAGACGGCAGAAAAGACAGTTACGGTTAAGCTTGCCCTTCCTCAGAATTTCACCCTCGAGAAGACAGACGGTGGCGTCAGGCTCGACTGGTCGGGCGTTGCAGGCGCAACAGAATATTCAATCGAGAAAGTCTACAACGACAAAACAGAAACCATAACTGTAAAAGATACAACCTATACGGACAGCAATGTCTATACTGGTGTAACCTACACATACCGCATCAAGGCAGTAAGAGAAGACAACAGCAAGTTCGACTCTGAGTATACATCCATACTCGAAGCCGAGATTCCTAATGTTAGTGTCACAGTCACACTTCCCGAGGATGTGGAGAGAATCAACCGCTCATCGATTATCTCGGATGCAATCGGAAGCGAGTACGTTACAGATACAAAGACAATCGAAGTCAATATAAAGAATGCAATCTCTTCTTCCTATACATTCTCCTGGTACCTCAACGGAGTAAAGGTCGGCGAAGACAACGCAAAATCCATCAAGATCAACACTTCAACAAAAGGATTGAACATAACAGCAACAGAGAGTACAAACACCCTCCAGCTCCTTGTAACAAAGGGAGACTACACCTACAGTGCTTCTGCAGCTCTCCACTACATAGATGTGGACCCGGGAGAGGTAACGATAAGCGGAAGCAACAGAATCGACGGCCAGAACAGCACAATATCACTCACAGCAGCAACAAATAACCCGGATGCAGTAATCATCTGGGGCTCCAGTGATACTTCAGTTGTTACAGTAAGTGATTCCGGTGTTGTGACTTCCGTCAATGACGGAAAGGCAACCATCACAGCAACAGTTGCAGCAACAGGTGCATCCGATACCTTTGAAATAACATCTTATGTCTCCGAGCTGAGTTTCTCCGGTGTTCCTTCATCAATTCTGTTGCTGCCGAGTAACGGTCTCACCATTAATAATTATGGATCCGTCAACCTTTCCTCTTACTTGAAAGGAGCAACAGGAGGCAAAGGTAATTATTCCTGGACTTCCAGCAACACCGGCGTTGCAACTGTCAGTGCAAACGGCACAGTAACTCCTGTAGGACGTGGAACGACAACCATTACGGTTGTGAAGGATAATGCCCCATCTACAACATATGATATAACCGTCTATGATTTTGACATAACTTATAAAGGAAACCAGATTAATGGTAACAGTCAGGAAATGTCAGGTGGTGCATTCACAAAAAATAA
>CAVJJV010000095.1:0-7690 GCA_963650055.1 Comamonas kerstersii
CTCATACTCTCTGCCGACAAAGTTCTTATTCATATAGGTTTATGATACATTAACTATTCTATTAAAACAAGGATTACATAGCGGTAACTGGTATAAAAAATGTAGTTACCGCTGACAAATCGACAGGATTCGCTTTCTTCGCAATATTATCAAGAGGATGCTGCTCTCAGAAAAGGGCAATTTCCTCAAGTCAGTTGAGAGAAGAGGAAAAGTCCGGAAATCGAGCATTTTCTACCTCCGTTCTTGTTAAAAAACAATATAAGGGTTAAAACAGCTGAGTGCAGATTACATCATTAGAAGAGTTAGAGAATATAATTGATTTGACGGACGAAGAGAGGGCATGGAATGAGAATGGGCCGAACACCCTCCCCCTTCTTATTTCAGATAACATAATCCCGATGCTGGAGAATCCCCATATAAGGCGTCAGTTTGTTCCCTCATGCCGGGAAAACACAGATGGGTGTGGAACTCTCGATCCCCAGGAGGAGGGACGCTACTCCGTCACCCCGCGTTTTGTAAGGCGCTATAAGAACCGTGCCGCCTTTCTTGTGACGGACTGCTGCTTTGCCTACTGCCGCCACTGCTTCAGACGCCGTTTTTCCGGCCATATGGCGGGGCCGTGCACAAAAGAAGACATCTCGGAAGCTGCGGCATTTCTAAAAGAACACAGTGAGATAAGGGAGGTTCTCCTCACGGGAGGAGATCTCTTCACACTCCCCGACGAGAGCCTCGACTATATGCTCTCCGCCTTCAAGGAGACAAGGGAGGATATCATCTACCGTTTATGCACACGCTCCCTCTTGAGTAATCCTTCCAGGTTCACACCATCACTCTTCAAGGTGATAGAAAAGAACAATCACGGTGCTCCGTTCTATCTCATGACACAGTTCAATCACAAGGCCGAAATAACAGAAAAAGCTAAGGAGGCAATAGGGGGATTCATCAGACTCGGTATACCGGTTATGAATCAATGTGTGCTTTTAAAAGGCGTGAATGACAGCGTCTCCGACCAGGTTGAACTCTCAAATGAACTATTGATGAACAGAATCAAACCCTATTACCTCTTCCAGGGAGACCTTGTGCAGGGAACGGGTCATCTCAGAGTTCCAATCACGAAGGGACTCGAGATAGAAAAGGAGATGAGAAGGGAGCTCTCGGGACTCGGAATGCCTTCCTACACGATAGACCTTCCGGAGGGCGGAGGAAAGGTTCCTCTCGGGATGTGCTACCTCGAGTCACTCGAAGGGGGAATCTGGACGATAATCACTCCAGACGGAGAGAGACGGCACTATCCCGACTAAGAGATGAGACTCCTTATAATCCCTTCCATACCTCTTCTGACCTTATAGAGGTCACTTTCCTCTATATACTCGTCGACTATGTGCGCGAGTCTCTCCTCCCCCGGTCCGTAGCCGATGGTCGGTATATTCTTCTCGCCCGCGTAGTGGCTGCCGTTGGTGCAGAATGCGTAGTGGCCGTAACCTTCAAAGAGACCGATGCTTTCCAGCCCCGCTCTGCTCTTCTTTACTATTTCATCATCCGTGCTGTAACACCAGGAAGGAAAGAATCTGAGAGAAGAGAGCCTGTTTTCCGTATAGGATGTAGTCTCTCCCAATGCAATAGAAGCGGAAGCGTGAATATTATTCTCCTCAAGGAGTCTGTTGACTTCCCCGAGTACACTCTCCGGTGTCTCCCCGACAAGAGTCCTCCTGTCATATGTTATGCGGCACTCCCCGGGTATTATGCTCATTCCCGGGTACGGGGATGAGATTATGTCCGTCAGGGCCATGATTCCCTTACCCAGGATTTCATGTTCCTCCGGAACGAAGGTCTCGAGTGCTTCGATTGCTTGAACTGCGTTGAGGACGGCGTTTTCTCCCTCCTCCGGATTTGAAGAGTGACAGCTTCTTCCTTCGGCCTTTACGACTATTTCGCACCGTCCCCTCTGCCCGATGTTGAGCTTACCATGGGTGGACTCTGCGATTATGACATAGTCGGGATTGAAGAGAGCACTGACCTCCCCGGCGCAGATTCCCTCGAATCTCTCCTCTTCGACTATGCATGCAACTACTATTCTTCCCTTTGCAAGCGGAATGAAGGAAGATGCCGCCGCAACAGCAGCACTGACACCGCCCTTCATATCGGAAGTACCACGGCCGTAAAGCCTTCCATCCTCAGAAGTAAGACGGAAGGGGTCATGAGTCCATCTTTCAATATTCGGCACGCCGACTGTGTCTATATGACCGTCTATGAGGACAGTAGGCCCCGGCCTTCCGGAGTCGATCACAGCACATATGCACCCGGATGGAGTACGGATGGTTTTGAATCCCAGAGAGTGGAATACTTCATCAAGAACATCGACTATGTTCTTTTCGTTACCGGTTATGGACTCGGTCTCTACAAGAATCTTCAAGAGCTCGAGTGTATCTTTATCGTTCAAATCATTCTCCCCGTATAAAAGAGGGAGCTCTTCACTCCCTCCTGTAATCTATAAAAGCAGCAGTCAATACCCCAGGAACTCGAGGACCTTGTTGATCTCTCCGCTCCTGAATTTTTCTCTGAGTGTTCTGTAGTCTTCGTCGCTGATAGCCTCATCACCGTCCGGGGAGAACTCCGGAAGAGGAATCGTACCCGTCACGGACTCCTCGGAGGCAAAATAGCTCTCGAGGGCGGACTTGAAGGCGTCGGAAGCAACTATCTCTTCAGCAAGCTTATCCGATGCATAGACATCACCGAGCCTTTCCATGAGCATATTCTTGATGGCCGAAATGAACTCCTCGTCACTCAGGAGGTTGTCGACAAGACCGGAGTAGATGCTCTCAAGTCTCTCGTCGGCCTTTTCGCTCTCCGCCCTGACATCATCTATCTCAGCTTCCAGTTCGAAAATCTTATTGTTGAGATCAACAATCATCGTCTCGGCCTGGGCCACTTCACTCTCGAGGCTGCTGAGTCTCGAGCCTGTGGAGGATGAAAGATTATTCACCTTGACGTCGACAGACGGTGTATATTCCGCTTCGAATTCCACTATGGCCGAGTTGATCTTTTCGTCGACGGAGGAATCAAAGGAAGAAGCATATTCGTTGAAGGACGACTCCACATGGCCGAGAATCTTCTCGTCTACACTCGAGACATACTCCTCTTCGATGTTATCGAGGGTGGACTCGACATAGGCGGTGCTCTTGTCTCCGATGGTATTGAGGAAATTCTGGTCTTCAAGAAGAATGGATGAGACCTTTTCAGCCATCTTCTCTTCTTCGCTTCTCACCGCAAGGTCGGTCTCCAGTGGCTCGGAGACAGTCACAATGGAAGAATCCTGTCTGTTACGAGCCTCATCAAGAATCTGTGAGACCAGACTGTCACTGCCTCTTTCAGGAGAAGACAAATAAAGTGCTCCGGCAGTAAATACCGTAAGTACAACAGTTATGGTTAGAATAACCGATCCTATCTTTCTGCTCATTTAACCCTCGCTCTTTCAATTTTAGCACAGTAAGCGCTCACTTGTCGAGAAAGCTCTTCCATCCCTTTATCATTTATGATTGTAACTACACTCTTACCGGAAGAAAACAGACTCAGTCCCACATTCTCCTGGCTCTCCGTCCTCTTTTTGAAGTTTTCTTCACTTATATTATCTCTTTTTACAGCTCTTTCCAGTCTTTTCTCGTATGGTGATATCACAAGTATGATTTCAGAGCAGAAGGGAACAAAGCCCATGGACTCGAGAAGTGCAGCATTTATGACTGCAGTTTTCCCCTCCTTCTCTATCCGATGGCACTCGTCAAGTGTCTTCTCCACCATCCATGGATGGGTGATCGAATTGAGTTTTTCCAGCTTTCTGCCGTCGGAAAAGACAAGCGGCCCCAGCTTCTTTCTGTCCACGACTCCGTCTTTGACGACATCGTCCCCGAATGCCTCTCTTATGGCTGCGATGTTCTTCCCGAGTGCCTCGTGACCGAGTCTGTCGACATCGATCACCCTGAAGTTGTCATCAAGAAGGGATGCAACCGTATCTTTACCCGAGCAGCTCTTTCCTGTAAGTCCCACTATCATGCGTGCATATCTCCCCAGGAGTGTCCCCTCTCGACGGAAACCTTCAGCGGTACGCTGAGCTCGGCAGCCCCCTCCATCTTCTCCTTCACGAGTTTCTCGAGTTCATCGGCGTCGGCTTCATCCACTTCGAAGATAAGCTCGTCGTGTACCTGGAGAATGAGAGATGCTTTGATACTCCTCTTCTTCATCTCATCCGATACTGCTATCATGGCCTTCTTCATTATCTCGGCGGCCGTTCCCTGGATGACGGTATTCACGGCTGTCCTCTCGGCAGCGGCCTTCTCGGTCTTGCTTCTGCTGTTTATACCCTGTATCTCCCTCATGTGGCCCCAGTAGGTTCTGACAAAGCCGTCCCTTTCGGCGTCCTTCACCGTCTTTTCCACGAAGGCCTTCACCTTGCTGTATCTTTCAAAATAACGGGTGATGAAATCCTTTGCCTCCGCGCGTGAGATATCGAGTTCATTCGAAAGCTTGAATGGAGACATACCGTACATGATGCCGAAGTTTATCGTCTTTGCAACCCTTCTCTCAGCACTCGTTATATCCTCCGCATTCTTATTGAAGATCAGAGCCGCGGTATATCTATGGACATCCTGACCGCTGAGGAAGGCCTCCCGCAAAGCATCGTCTCCGCTCATCCACGACAGGACTACAAGCTCTATCTGGGAGTAATCGGCACTGATGAATACCTTTCCCTCTCCCGGGACGAATGCCGATCTGATAAGTCTCCCCTCGTCTGTCCTTACCGGTATGTTCTGGAGATTGGGGCTTCTGGACGAGAGACGCCCGGTGGCGGTTCCGGTCTGTAGGAATGTAGTGTGCACACGCCCGTTTTCATCCCAGAGCGACGGCAGAACATCTATGTATGTACTCTTCAATTTCGAGAGCTGTCTGTACTCCAGAAGGTATGAGATGATCGGGTCGCCTGATTTCCTCAATCCCTCGAGCGTCTCGGTATCTGTAGAGTAGCCCCGCATCGTCTTTCTTCCCGGCTCGAGTTTCCTCTCGTCGTAGAGAAGCTTCGAGAGCTGCAGAGTCGAGTTTATGTTGAATCTGTACCCGGCAAGAAGATAGACTTCCTCCTCAAGCTCATGCACTCTGCTGTCGGTCTTCTCCTTGAGGGCGTTTATCTTCTCTTTCGAGAGATATATTCCCCTGTCCTCCATATCCGATAGGATTTTCAAGAGCGGAAGTTCGATTTCTCTGTAGACCTTCTCGAGTCCCTTCTCGGCAAGTCTCCTTGCCATCACCCTCTCGAGCCTGTATGTATAGTCGGCACGGAGAGAAGAGTATTTTGCAAGAAGTGTCGGATCAACATCATCAAGCGGCGCCCCTCCCGTTATGTCCGACAGAGTGAGCAGAGTCTGTGAAAAATATCTTCCCGCAAGAAAATCGAGATTATATACCCCGTCATTGGATGAAACAAGCCATGAGGAAATCATGGTGTCTGAATGAACGGTAATATCAACACCCCTTTGAGAGAGGAGTCTGATTACGGGCTTGGCAGAGTGTGCAATCACCTTGATTCTCCCGCTTGATAGATATTCCCGGAATAATGCTGTCATATCATCTTCACTTATCCCTGTGTTCCCGACGGGAACATAGACAGACTTAAGCGGCTCGGATGAGTATGCAAAACCGTGTATTGGAGAAGACGGAAGATAACCATCCGATAGTAGAAAGAGTGAGATAACACCGCCCGAGAAGAGCGATATGCTCTCGAAATCTCTCCTTACTTCCTCTAGTGAAGTCACTGTCCTGCAGTTTCCCCTATCAAGCAGGTATCTCTCGCTCTCGTTCAGAAGAGGCTCGCTTCGCTCAACACTGCCGGTCTTTTCTTCCTCTTCTCCCTCCCCTGTGCTCCCCTTTCTGGCCTTAGCCCTTATTACAAGGGACTTGAGGTTTCTCTCCTCGAAATCTTCTGCAGAACGTGAGAGGGTGAAGTTTTCACACTTGAGGCTCTCGATGTCGAATGTCTCGTCGAGGGCATCCTTCGAGAGCTCTACAAGCTTTCTCGAGAGGTACGCATCGTCACGCCCCGCCTCAAGTCTCTTTCTCTCCTTCTCCTTGAAGGCATCAAGATGTCTGTAGATACCATCGAGCGAGACATACTCCGAAAGGAGTCTCACTGCTGTCTTCTCCCCGATTCCGCTGACGCCCGGCACATTGTCCGCCGCATCTCCGAGGAGGGAGAGATAGTCGACGATCTGCTCGGGGTATACTCCGTACTCCGCCTTGACTTCATCTCTTCCCATCATTGTATACCTGCTGTCGCCCTTCTTCTTCGGGGGACGCAGTATCGAGACATGGTCCGACACAAGCTGGCAGAGGTCCTTGTCGCCCGAAACTATGACAGCCTTCCAGCCTTTTCCGCCCGCCATGTCACATAGGGACGCCATCACGTCGTCAGCTTCGAATCCCGCTTTCGATACTACCGGTATATTCATCTTCTGAAGTGTCTTCCTGATCGGGTCCACCATCTTATGCAGGTCATCCGGAGCTTTCTCCCTCGTGGCTTTGTACTGGGGATACATGAGATGTCTGAAGGTCGGCTCCCTCTCGTCCATCGTAACGGCGAGTCCGTCCATAGTGTTTTCCTTGAGAATATGGAAGAGAGTCTGGAAGAAGCCGTAATAGGCACTTATATTGTTGCCTTCTCTGTCCGTCAGTGGACGCGAAACGAATGCCCAGTAACTCTTGTAGATTATCGAATATCCGTCAAGGAGATAGAGGGTCTTGTCGTATACGGCCTCCTTCTTCTCTTCTTCGAGACGTTTCTTCTCCTCTTCCTTCTTCAGAAGTTTCTCCTGCCTCTCCCTCTCTTTCTTTCTGTTTTCCTTTTCAATCAATTCCTGGTCCAGGTCTGCACTGGAAAAGAGTTCTCCGTCCATCATCGCCTCCGCTATATCATTATAAGTGAAAAACAATGGAAAATGAAACTTGAGGAAGAAAAAATCCCCGCACCGGGGAGTGGCTTTGGAAATCAGAAAAGCTTTTCGAGAAGCCCCGATGCGCCGTCTTCGACAGCCTCCGTGAGCTTTCTGTAGGACTCGGGGGAGAGAATCTCCTGCATCCTCTTTTCGAATGACTTGAAACTGTCAGTGGATGTAAAGTCCCTTATGGAGTCCGCCCCGCCTGATATCGCAGTGGATATTTCCTTGATGAACTTCTTCCCGTCTCCGGACGAAAGATATTCCTCGACCTTCTCCTTCTCGTCCGCAGAGACATAATCGACCTTCTCGAGAAGTACAGTAATGGTCTCCTCCACAGCCTTCTCCCTGTCGAATGCGACTCCGAAGTATCTGATGGAGGTATCGGGGAAGAAGAAATAGATTACAATGAAGACGAGAACGGCAAGTACAGTTATAGTCAAGAGCCCCTTCAGGAGCCCTGTGTTCTTTTTTCCCGGTTCACTCATAATAAATTAAACAGGAGGCCGACAGAGAGAGTCGTATCCTTAAGTGAAGGCGTGAGGGCATCCACAACAGATATGTTCTGCACGGAGGTAAGTGAATTAATGCTCTGGGTTGTCGGAGTAACCATGGCAAAAGAGAGTGTCACGGCCTTTCCGAATGTCAAATCGAGAGCCGCCTTATAGAAAAGAGTCGAAGACATCACAGTCTCGAGGGCCGTCGGATTATAG
>CAVJJV010000096.1:0-10083 GCA_963650055.1 Comamonas kerstersii
GTACATAGAAAGTTCTTAAAAATTATAACTGGAAAGTCTGATTCTTTTGTTTTCACTGCTGTCGCTTGTTGGGTATAATGAGATGCGTACTGCCACTTCTCTTTATTCAGCAGGTGGCAGCAGATGAGGACAATCAGATGATCGATTTCAATAATTCAATAAAGAACCGTTTTATAAGATACACCACATTCGATACGATGTCAGACGCAGAGAAGGCCGGGACGGTGCGCCCCTCCACACCCGGACAGGAAGTTCTCCTCCTCGTTCTCAAGAAAGAGCTTGAGGAAATGGGCCTTGAGACATATTACGGAGACGAGAAAGTCGTAATGGGGAGGCTCAAGGGAAACAGCGGAGACAAGACCATCGGCTTCATGGCCCATGTCGATACCGCCGACGACACAAAGGGTAACGGCGTCAAGGCACAGCTCTGGCCCGATTATGACGGAGGTAGAATCATTCTCTCCGGCGGCACTGTTCTGGACCCGGAAACCGACAGGGACCTCCTTCTCTACAAGGGATCCGAAATCATCACAAGCGACGGAACGACTCTTCTCGGCTCTGATGACAAGGCTGGAGTTGCAATCATCATGGAGATGCTTTCATATCTTGTGGCGCATCCCGAAATCAAAAGGCCGGGTATCGAAGTGTATTTCACACCCGACGAGGAGACCGGGTGCGGGATGGACAGGTTCCCGCATGACAGGCTCAGGAGTGTCTGCTGCTACACTGTGGACGGCGGCCCCGAGGGAGAGCTCGAGACGGAGTGCTTCAACGCAGCGACAGTCACAATCAGCATCCACGGTGTTTCAATCCACCTCGGAGACGCAAGGGGCAGGCTCGTCAATGCTGTCACGATAGGTGCAAAAATCATTTCATCCCTTCCGCAGGCGGAGAGCCCTGAGGCTACAGACGGCCGCTACGGCTATTACTGCCCGCTTGTTTTCAACGGAACGGGAACCGAGGCTAAGCTTCAGGTCTTCATCAGAGACTTCGACAGAGAGAAGTTCGAGACGAGAATCAGGAATACAGAGGAGACAGCACGTCTCATAACTTCGCTCTACGGCGGTAAGGCGGATATAACCACAAAGATCAGTTACAGAAACATGGCGGAGGCCAACAAAAGTAATACGGACGCAACTGAAGCTGTATACAGAGCTGCAGAGAAACTGGGATTCCCGCTTGAAGACCAGATTATCCGCGGCGGCACGGACGGGGCGAGGCTTGCAGAGACAGGTGTCTCCTGCCCGAATCTTTTCACAGGCGGTCACAACCTCCATTCAAACAGCGAGTGGATATGTGTGGATGCAATGACAAGGAGTACGAATCTCTGCCTCGGTATTGTCGAATATTGGAGTGAAAAATAACCTGCAGTGAAGAAATTTCTCTCTCTTTTGATTCTTTTCATTCTTTTCATACCTCTTTATGCTTCCGTAAGTTTTTCCGGGGATGTGGATGATTACCTCCGTATAAAGATTGAGGAAGCTCTCCTGAAGGCGGTTGGAGACAGAAGAGAGATTGATGTTATCATCTCGGATTTATCGGTAGATGAGGATACTCTCTCCTTTACTGTTTCCTATGGTGAAAAAAGAGTACTTATCAACACTACCATGGAGAATCTTGAAGAGGAGATTGATTCTCTTTTCTACTATGAAGAGGATTTCTTTGAAGAGGGAAGTGTCATCGATTATATCTACGGGGAGTCTTTCTCCTCGGTAACGCTTACTTCGGCACGCCGGGGGCAGAATTACGCCGTCGTCGGTACTTCGGGAAAGACGGAAGCTCTCATGAGAGTCGAGAGTGTCTATGACGGGGCGGTCTCGTTTAGACCCTACTATCTCTCTTCTCCACTTCCCGGAATGAAGATAGAGAGGATCAACGATTTCAATCTTACGCTCAGGGCCTTTTCGTCATTCAAGTTCGATACCTACGGTCTTTCCCTTTCTTTTGCCGTGTCTTCTCTCATCTACCCGATGATACCGTTTGTCCAGATAGCGGGTACACTTGGAAACGGAGGGATGTCGATTTATGCACTTATCGGCTTGAAGGGCGAATTCAACCTTGCCTCTGTCTGGCCCGGTATTCCCGTCATCAGGAATTTCACCTTCAGCGGGGAATTCTCGTTCGGAGGATTATATAACGGCACCATAAAATACGCTGGTGAGTTTGCTCTTGAGTGTACATATATGTTCAACAGGGTCTTCAGTCTCACGGCGGGACTCGTAAACTACGGGGGGACAAATTATATGGCACTATCATGCGGGGCCAAGTTATGAAGAAGTTGTTTTTTCTCTTTTTAGCTGTTGTCGTTCTCTCTTCCTGTTCTTCTCTCTCCCGTACGGACAACAATGCTCCGTCATGGATTGAGGATCCTCCGACTCCTGTGCTTTCAACGGTATTCGTCGGCTCGGGGGAGGGGGAGAGCCGGGAAGACGCCAGAACCAATGCCGTTCTTAACGTCATCGACAAGATGGGGGAGATGATAGATATAGACTACAGGGAGAAGTATTTCTCCGAGCTCTATTCATCATCCTCCATCAGCGATCTCTCGACTTCGGTTTCAGATGAATACACAGCAGTTGATGAGAACGGACTCTGGCACTGCTATATTCTGACAGTATCGAATACGGCAAGGCTCAATGAGGTTCTGAACCGTGACTACAGTCAGAAAATAGAGAGGGAGAACAGACTTACCGCGAAGGTGAACGAGTCTCTCTCCTACTACAGGAACAATGAAGATGTGAGCGCCGTAAATGCTCTCCTCGAGGCTGTCGAGATTTCCCTCGAGGGTGAGGTGTCTGATGAAGATTATTCGACAGATGTACTTGTCGCTAGAATCGAGAAGTACCTCTCCCAGATAAGCTTCACGTCCGTGGATGATAGAAAGAAAACCGGCGGTCTTCCGGGATTCAGAATCTACAGAAACAAGGGTATTCTCCACCCTGCAGTAGAGAATGCATCCCTCAGGGTTTTCTATCCGTCCCTTGCTCCGGACGGAAACGTCATCTACCTGGCATACAGTGCTCTCTCTGATGAGAATGGAATCGTTATTGTAAACAAAACGAATGCCTATACACTCAAGAAAGGTACGATGTCCATCACAATAGGTATCGATGAGGATATTCTTTCCCGTATTGAGAAAAAGGGCGGAGAGGAGCTTCTATCCGGTGTGAGAGCTATTCTCGATGAGCTTCATTATTCCTCTGAATATTCTGAGGCGGAGACATATCAGAGCGGGGAGGCTCTGATAGCCCTTGCTCTTGCCGGCTATGACGGTGCACGTGTCGATATTACCGAAGGCAGAAAAATCATTGAAGATATGGCTTTAAAGCTTGGACTGGAGAATGTTGCTGTCGTTGAGGCTGAAGGAGAGGACGAAGACGAGGCATTAGATTTCCTGAATGAAAACTACAGTCAGACGGATGTCATCTATCTGATACGTATCGGTATCGTGGACAGGCTGCGGACACTCGACTCCTGGTACACAAAGACCGAGGGGAAGATAATCAGGATAGATAACAGGACCGGCACAGAGGAGGAGTACCTCACAATGCAGTATTCTACATTGAACGAGGGTGACACACCAATGGACGGCAAAGCATTTGAAAACCAGATCAGGCTTACCTGCGGCCTTGTTCTCGGAGAGTATTGACGATTGTCCTGCTGTCGTTCGTGATGATGAACGGAGGATTGAGCTTTATCATCTCCTCGAGCGTCTCCACGGTATCTACAGTCCAGGGACAGACTTCGTATTTCTTCTTTCTCTTTTTCTCCGACGCTGCAATATCCCACTTGGGCTTGAGAAAGGTACACTTGAAGAAGTGTCTTCCCTCTCCGTGTCTCATGAAGAAGGGAAGTACAGTCGGAGGACCGTCATAGATAACAGCCATCTCGAAGCGTTTCTTCGTCAGATATGCAAACTGCTGCATCGCAAGCGGATTGAACGAGGAAATCATGATTTTAGGGCAGAGTTTTTCCCTTCTGGCGAGTTCTTCTGCAAGAAGTGTCACAACTTCCTTTCTGTAATCAACAGGCTTGTCGGCTTTGATTTCGATGTCGTAGTAGATTTCCCCCATGGCATCGAATACTTCGGGGAGAGTTGCTATCTGGGGGGCTGCCTTCTTTACTTCCTCGTATGTCGAGGACTCTACTGCCGTATCGGAGCCGTAGACACGCTTGAGAGAGTTGTCGTGTGAAACAACCAGAACTCCGTCCGTGGTGACTCTTATGTCGAGCTCGATTCCGTCCGCTCCGTTTTCAATTGCCTTTCTGAATGAAGGTATGGTGTTTTCTATCTCTTCAAGGGGGGAACCTCTGTGCCCCAGAACCAGAAATTTATTTTCATTATTGAACATTCAAAAGCTCTCTTATTTCATATTCCCAGAGACTGCTGTCCGGTGTTTCGAGAATCAATGGGATATCCCGTACTTCCCGTCTTCTCACTATTTCATGGAATGCTTCCATTCCTATAAGTCCTCTGCCGAGGTTATCGTGTCTGTCCTTGTTTGATGAAAGCGGAACCTTCGAGTCGTTGAGATGCATTCCGTAGAGCTTCTCCTCTCCGAAGATTGCTATAAATCTGTCAAGGATTCCGTTTATGTCGTTCTTCACATCATAGCCCGCCCCGTAGAGATGGGCTGTGTCGAGTGTGAAGCCGACATTCTCTCTGTGAGAGATGTCTTCAAGAAGTTCCTCAAGCTCCTCGAATGTCGAACCGATTATCGTACCGGCTCCTGCCGTATTCTCCACTGCAATACGGAAGGACGGATAGGCATCAAGGACGGTGTCTATCATTTCCGCCGACCTCTTTATGCCGCTCTTTCTGTCGCCTTCCTTGTAGGCACCAGGGTGAATGTTGATGACATCAAGGCCGAGCTTTGTCAGTCTTTCAACTTCATTGAGAAAGAGGTTCAATGACTTATCATGGAGCTCTTCATCCGGGGTTGCAGGATTAATCAGATAGCCGGCATGAGGGAGAACAGCTTTCTGTGTGAAGCTGTAAGCCTCCATATTTCTTTTGAATGCCGCAATTTCATCATCCTTCAGTGCCGGGCTTTTCCACATCCTCTGATTTTTTGAAAACATGGCAAACCCTGTGGCTCCGAAGGATTGCGCTCTTTCGACAGAGAGTGCTACGGACTCAGAAATTGAAACATGAGGTCCTATATACAACATACCGGAGAGGATAATATATTTCCTGGCATTGGAGAAGAGTGAAAAGAAAAACGATGGATGGATATGCATCAATAATCCGGTCTGCTTTTCTTTTCCTTTTTCCGGATGAGGCAGATACGGGATTCGGGTCGAATCTTGACAATCAGTGTGTCCCAGCTTACATTAAAGGTATAAAAAGGCACCGCCGGTGGACGGTTGACCTCAAATTTAAGTTATATGATAACCGTCTGAATTCGAAGTATAGGGACGGTTATTTATTTTCTGCCATATACAGCAATAATCAATCCGATTATTGCGATTACAGTCATTAACATTTCGTAGTCTGACATAAGCATCACCTCCTTTTATCATCATTGACGAACCCAGGAGGAAGAACCCTCCCGGATATATTTTATCCAAGAGGTCTAACCGCCCACCGTTTCACGGCAGTGCCAGTAAAAGATTATCATATATTGATTTGCATTCATAGTGCCGGGGTCGTTTTCTTTCCTGGAATCGTGGAAACCGACTTCTCTATGATTTTGAGTCTGTTTTTCATATAATCGGGGAATGGACTTGAATTTGACAGCAGGTAAGAGTTATTCATCATTCACTCTTGTGGATGTGTCGGCGTGCAGCGATTACAACGGTATGGGATATCTATTCAGACATGAGAAAACAGGATTCGAGGTATACTTTTTCTCGACCCGGGACAAGGAGTGTTTCTTCTCCTATAACGTATTCACCCCCGCATTCGATAATACCGGTGTATTCCATATCCTGGAGCATACCGTTCTCACGGGAAGCAGAAGATATCCTGTAAAGGATCCATTCATGGGAATAGACCGTAACAGCGTCAATACATTCCTCAATGCCATGACGGGTCCCGACAGGACGTACTACCCGGCGGCAAGTCCCGTCAAGAAGGATTTTGATAATATCTTCTCTGTCTATACCGATGCAGTCTTCGACCCTCTCCTGAGGAAGGAATCGTTCATGCAGGAGGGAATCAGACGGACGAAGGAAGGCTTCGAGGGCGTCGTATATTCAGAGATGGGAGGAGACGTGTCGACTCACTCGAGTGTTGTCTTCAACACGGCCAACCGTTATCTTTTCAATCCCGGTTCAACTTATACCTTCGAGTCCGGAGGCGATCCTGATGATATACCGTCACTAACCTACGAGAAGTTCATAGAAACCTATAAGCGCTACTATGTCCCGGCAAATATGTCGCTCTTCCTCTATGGTGATCTCGATATCCTGGAGAAACTTGAATTCCTGGATAGGGAGTATCTCTCCTCCCGGGACGGAGGTGTGAGAATACCGCGCCCGGGGCTTCCCGACAGGTGGACGAAGCCCCGCTTTGTCAGAGCGGTAAGCGGCGCAGAGGAGGGGGAGGAAGGCGCATCCATCACCATCTCGTGGCTTCTCGGTCCCTCATCGGACCCTCTTCTCGGGACAGTTTCCTCACTTCTTGTCGACATACTTCTCGGAAATCCCGGATGTCCGCTGTACAAGGCTGTAATTGATTCCTCCATCGGACACGATATATCGAACGAGGGAGGAATAAACGATTCGTTTGCAGGCCTAACATTCTCGGTGGGCTTCTCGGGAGCACATGAAGAGGATGCAGAAAAGGCTCAGGATGTTATTCTCGAGAGCCTCGGGAGAATTGCACATGAGGGAATCGACAGAACTCTCATCGAAGCCTCCATCAGGCGTATGGAATTCCGCCTTCAGGAGATAAAGGACGGGACTCCCAACGGCTACAGACTTTTCTTCTCCCGTATAGACAAGGGCTGGGCATTCGGAAGAAATCCCTCGGGCATGCTGAGAATAAGAGATGAGATAGCATATATACGGGAGTGCCTCGAGAAGAACGGGAGATTCTTCGAAGACTGGATAGAGGATAATCTCATCAACAACCCCCATAGGCTGCTCTCCGTCGTCGTCATGGATGAAGAAAGCACAGCGAGGAGGAAAAGGATTCTTGGGGAGAATCTTGAAAAATACAGGTATGACAGGAATGAGGAGAAGCTCTTCCTGCTTGCCGGTGAGAGAGAGGATTCCCCGGAGGCTCTTTCAACGCTTCCCCGCCTTGAAGTTGAAGATATCCCGCTGGAGAACAGAAGTATACCCCGTAAGACGGTCGACGGAATACTTGTTTCGAATCTTCCGACCAACGGTATTGTATATGCAGATTTCGTCTTCGACACCTCCGATTTTACAACTGAAGAACTTGAGGCAGTCTCTCTTCTTGCAAGAATGCTGACGATGACGAATGTGGGACCGCTTTCATACTCTGAGTTCCTGACTCGTCTCAAGTTTACAACAGGTGCCTTCTCATCTCTCTTTGAATCGGGAACGACATGCAGCGGCAGGGAGAAGGATTACATCCTACTGCGGTTCAAAAGCCTTGACGAGCACTTCAGCGAGAGTCTCTGCCTTATCGGAAAACTACTTACAGAGGGTGATTTCTCATCCCCGGAGAGAGTCGGTGCAGTACTACGTGATATCCAGAGCGATTATGAATCCTCTCTCTCCGGACAGGCTCATCTCTTTGCTCTCTCGAGTGCATCACGTACCCTTACTCCATCGCTCTATACAGCCGAAAGGACACAGGGAATCTCGTTCTGGCTTACTGTCACAAAGCTCCTCGAAGATGATATTCCATCAGTCGGGGAGAGAATAAAGAATGCGGCCGTGCGTGCATTCACATCAGGGCGGCTTACTTTCCATATGGTATGCGGAGAGAAGAATGAAGAGAAACATCTCGAGGCCGTGAGGTCCTTCATCTCCTCACTCCCCCGGGGAGGAGAGACCGGTACCTACGAAAGAGAAATCGAGGGGGACAGAGGCGATACTGCATTCACGTTCTCTTCTCCCGTCAATTACATAGCATGCGCCTTTTCGACTCCTTCAGAGCCCGACAGGGACATTGCGCCGCTGAGGATGCTCTTCTCTCTTGTCTCGCGTTCCGCTCTCTGGGCTCTCGAGAGGGAGAAGGGCGGAGCATACGGCTCCGGTGCATCTCTCGATATCAACGAGAACATCGGGTTCTTCTATACCTACAGGGATCCCAGACTCGACGGCTCCATCCGGGATTTCTCTCTGGCTCTGAAAAGCGAGACATTCACACCCGATAAACTCTCGGACACGAAGCTCAGGGTACTCTCGAGGGAGGTGAAGCCGACTGGACCGCAGAGTAAGGGACTTACAGACCTCAGACGTTTCCTCTATGGAATAACCGATGAGATGAGATGGGAGATGAGGGATGCTCTTCTCAAAACCACAATCGATGACCTGGAGAGAGCAAGAAAGAGGGCCCTCTCTTTGATGGAGAATGGAAATGTTACAGTTCTATGCTCTGCGAAAGCTCTCGGAAAGGCGGGGAAGAAGTTCAATAAAATAAAATTACCTTTTAGCAACAATTAGGAAAAAAGCAGTGTACAATTGTTCCAGGAGGCTCAGATGAAGTACATCGGCGCATTGGACCAGGGAACTACAAGTACAAGATTCATCATTTTTGATGAAAAGAACAATATAGTGGCCACAAGCCAGAAGGAACACAGGCAGATCTTCCCCCGCCCGGGCTGGGTTGAACACAACCCCGAGGAGATATGGAAGAATACATGTGATGTAATAACCGATGCATTGGAGAAGGCAGGACTTCAGGGCTCGGACATATCGGCAGTGGGTATTACAAACCAGCGTGAGACAATCATCGCCTTCGACAGGGAGACGGGTAAGAGCTATCACAATGCAATCGTATGGCAGGACCTCAGAGGGGCCGACTTCATCAACAATGTCCTTGCTAAAGAGGTGAGTGAGGAGTATGTGAGACAGAGAACGGGACTTCTGTACTCCCCGTATTTCTCGGCATCGAAGATCCGCTGGCTCATCGACAATGTCCCGGCAGTCAGGAAGGATATAGAGAGGGGAAGACTTGTCTTCGGCACAATCGATACCTACATGACATACCGTCTCACCGGAGGAAAGGCTCTTGTGACGGATGTCACGAATGCCTCAAGATATATGCTGATGAACATTGCATCCCTGAAATGGGATGAGGAGATGCTTTCCCTCTTCGGTGTGAAGAAGGAGTCTCTTCCCGAGATAGTATCCTCTTCGGGAGTTGTCTACGGCTATACGGATCCGGACGGACCGTTCAAGGCTGCCGTTCCTGTATGCGGCATCCTGGGGGACCAGATGGCCGCACTATTCGGGCAGGCATGCTTCGACAAGGGGAGCAGCAAGTGTACATACGGTACCGGCTGCTTCATGCTCGCAAATGTAGGAGAGGAAATCTGCTATTCGGAAAGCGGGCTGTTGACAACTGTAGGCTACCGCATCGAAGGGCAGAAACCCGTTTATGCACTCGAGGGCTCAGTTGCAGTTGCAGGCTCTCTTGTGCAATGGGTCAGGGACAATCTCAAGATGGTCTCTTCGGCAAAGGAACTTGATGAGCTTGCGCTCTCTGTGCAGGACTGCGGCGGAGTATATATAGTTCCTGCCTTCGCCGGCCTCTTTGCACCATATTGGCGCAGTGATGCCCGCGGTGTAATCGCCGGACTCACGGGATATGCTTCAAGGGAGCACATATGCCGCGCGGTACTCGAGGCTACGGCTTTCCAGGCATATGATATCTTCTGCGCAATGGAGAAGGACAGTGGAGTCAGGATATCGTCGTTGAAGGTCGACGGCGGAATGACCAATTCCTGGCCGCTCATGGCATTCCAGAGCGATATACTCGCCAAGCCCGTCATAAGGCCTGTAATTGCAGAGACGACTGCACTCGGCGCAGCGTATGCTGCAGGGCTTACGGCGGGAGTCTGGGAGAATATAGACTCATTGAGGTCGTATTGGAAGGAACAGACGAGATGGACACCTACAATGGATGACAAGGAGAGGCAAAAAAAGGTAGGATTCTGG
>CAVJJV010000097.1:0-2026 GCA_963650055.1 Comamonas kerstersii
AAGCGAAATATACAGACCAGGTAAGAGCCGAGGGCAAAGCTGAGGGCAGAGCTGAAGGAAAGGTTGAAGGTAAGACTGAAGGCACAATCTCAACCCTTGTCAGTCTGATAAAGAAAGGGCTGATAAATGAGGAGAATGCTGCTGAAAGCGCAGGAATGTCCCTCGAGGATTTCAGGAAGGCTGAGGCGCTGTACTCTAATTGAAGCAGCTTAATAAAAAACGACAGGACCTGTATTGATGAGATTTTCATCCGTACAGGTTCGATTTTTTCAAAATTCATCTCTTCATGAATAGCCATATTCATTTGTTACTCACTATAATGGCGCCATGAAGAAAATTGTTCTCCTCATATTTCTTATCTCTTCGGCTCTTGTCCCTGTCTTTTCTATGAGTGTTGATGCCGGCACGGGACTCAGCGAGATAAGAACAGAGAAGTACGGCGCTCTATTTCTGGATGCAGGGTACACGATTGATGATTTCTCATTCTACCTGAACTGGAGGAGTAAGGATAATCTATATGCCTCTGCTACGTATTGCAACAACGACGGGATAATCAACCATCAGGTGGATATCTTCTCGAGGTATATCATATCTTCTGGAGGTTTTACCGGTATAAGCTACATGTTCATCGTGGATTTATCCCTCAGGGGATTCTATCTTGATTTAGGGCTTGGAGCCGAGGGGGCACTTTCCTATTCCAGGTATACTGCAGAGCCTCTCTTTATCCTCAGTCCTCAGTACCGTATCAGGGGAGGCTACACGGGTGATGTATTCGCAATCTCATTATTTCTCGAGAACAACTATAAGTACGAGAGGGAATGGAATGCAAAGAGCAGTTTCGGAACGGATCTTGAATTCAATATCACAGAGTACGATTCGATTACACTCAATCTCTCCTTCTCTCTTGCCGAGGTCATGATGGACCCGTACAGTGTTCTCTACGCCTACCGCATGAGAGCGGGATACAGGAGGAGCATATGAGAAAGATATTTCTTCTGACCCTTTTCTGTCTTTTATTCGTCTCATGCACCGCTCCGTTCATCGAACCGTATTCATTCACCTACAACCCGTTTGATGTCAATAAATCATATATCAACGAAGATGATAACGTAGATTCAATCTCATTCTCCCTTGTTGCCGACAGCCACTACGGGAGGGCGAAATCGACGTTCTTCAACGACGAATACATTAAGTTCCTGGAGGAAAACAGCTATCCCTTCATAATCCACCTCGGAGACTTTACAGATACCGGTGTAATTACCGATAGTGATATGGAATTCCTGAATAAGGCTCAGTCGCTTACGAGCCTCAACCGGCTCTATGTTACACTCGGTAACCATGACAGACACAACCTTGCCTCGAGATGGGACAGCAGCAATCAGACGATGTTCACCTCTGCAGCCCGCTACTACTATGGAAAGACTGAAGACGGCAGACCCCTTCTTGCCATCTATAAGATAGATACCTCTGCCGGCACGATAGGGTGGAAGCAGTTCGAACACCTTGAGAAGGCTCTTGAAAAGGAAACTGCAGTATACAGAATCATCGTCTCACATGAAAATGTAGCGATAGGCAACAGACTCAGCCCCACGATGGTCATATTCGGACTCTCGAGCGACGAATGCAACAAACTTTATGCATTGATGGAGAAGTATAATGTAGGCTTGATTCTCTCGGGACACAATCATATGGGGAATATCGAGTACCATCTTACCGATACAATCGGAGAACTCAATCTTGCTGCCTTCCACAGGAAGATTACAAAGCCCGTCCAGTACGAGAGTATGGGGTACTGGTATGATTTCACCCTTGATGCGGAGACGGGAGAAGTTACAATCAACGGTTATCTGGCAGAGAACGGAAAAAAGGATAGGACATTTACCTTCTTTCTACCGAAAAATTAAAGATTTATTCTGTAAGTGACTTGTCCATAAAAAATAAATGATTAAAATATCCGATGGTATTTTGTTGAGAGGTTTTATGGACACGATTCTAATTACTCTTTCCGGTGCAATGATCGCCGGAC
>CAVJJV010000097.1:2036-3585 GCA_963650055.1 Comamonas kerstersii
CTACTCATGAGTAGACTTGCAAAGAAAGTTAATCTTCCGGCTGTTACGGCATATCTTGTAGCCGGACTTCTGATAGGACCGTATTTCATCGGACGCCTTGGAATCCCTGGTTTGGGATTCAGCACCCTTGAAGGGGTCTCTTCCTTCGATATCATAAGCCAGACAGCACTCGGCTTCATCGCCTTTGCAATCGGCAACGAGTTCAGACTCAAGGATCTCGAGAGCATGGGACGTGCAGCCATTACTGTGGGTATCCTCCAGGCTGTAATCACGACACTCATCGTCGATATCGCACTTGTTGCACTCCATTTCATTGCTCCGTCTGTACTTTCGCTCTCGTCTGCAATCACACTAGGTGCCATTGCAGCTGCAACTGCTCCCGCCGCAACGTTGATGGTCGTAAGACAATATAAGGCGGAGGGACCTCTTACGAAGCTTCTTCTGATGGTTGTCGCCATCGATGATGCCGTGGGCCTAATCCTCTTCTCCGTTTCTTTCGGAATTGCATCGGCACTCGAGACGGGAAGTGCAAGCTTCATAACGATACTCGTCGAGCCTCTTCTCGAGATAGGACTTTCGTTTGTTCTTGGAGGTCTTGCCGGGTACCTTTTAAATCTTCTCGAGCGTTTCTTCCACTCCCGCAGCAAGCGTCTTGCTCTTGCCGTGGCATTCGTCTTCTTTGCCGTAGGATTTTCGTCCAAGGAATTCAATATCGCAGGTGTGTTGACTCTCAGATTCTCGCTTCTTCTTGTCTGTATGATTACAGGAACGGTATTCTGCAACATATGTGAGACAAGCCAGGAACTCATGGACAGGGTGGAGAGATGGACTGCACCTCTCAATATGCTCTTCTTTGTTCTCAGCGGAGCCGAGCTGAACCTTTCGATATTGATGGATCCGACTGTCCTTCTCATCGGTGTTGTATTCATTCTCTTCAGATCCTTCGGTAAGATAAGCGGTGCCTACCTCTCGTGCAGGCTGGAGCATACGAGTGATACCATACAGAAGCACCTTGGAATTACACTGCTTCCCCAGGCCGGTGTAGCCCTCGGAATGGCACTCACTGCCGCAAACCTCTCCGACGGTGCGGTTGTAAGGAGCGTAGTACTCTTTGCCGTTCTGATCTATGAGCTCATCGGACCTACATTGACCAAGAGAAGTCTTACTCTTGCAGGAGAAATCAAACCTGAGGGAAGAAAATCATCAAGAACCGTCAATAGTGCTGACGAAAAGGATGCTTTTACAGTAAAATAGCGTATGGCCTATATAACGCAGGATTTACGCATAGAATCAATAAGCAGTATAAGGAGCCCGGAGGAACTGAGCTCCTTATATCCTTTATTGGAGGAAGACAGGAAGAGAATCTGTTCATTCCGTGAGAGTGTTGCCGATATACTTACCGGCTCCGACAGAAGGATGCTTGCAATAATCGGACCGTGCTCCATACATGACCCAGAGGCGGCACTTGAGTATGCAGGGAAGCTGAAGGCCCTCTCTGAAAAGGTTTCAGATGAATTCTTCGTCATCATGCGGACCTACTTCGAGAAGC
>CAVJJV010000097.1:3595-4177 GCA_963650055.1 Comamonas kerstersii
TACCGCTCTCGGTTGGAAGGGGCTTATCCTGGACCCGTTCATGAACGGGACGTATGATATCGACAGGGGACTTGAGATATGCAGGAGACTCCTTCTGGATATAACCCGCATAGGACTTCCCGTCGGATGCGAGTGTCTCGACCCGATTGTTCCGCAGTATACAGACGAGCTTATGAGCTGGTCCAGCATAGGAGCACGTACCACTGAGAGCCAGACCCACAGGGCAATATCGTCCGGTCTTTCGGTTCCCGTCGGCTTCAAGAATTCGACATCGGGTGACTACAGCGCAGCAATAAACGCCGCAAAGAGTGCGCTTGTCGGGGCGGCATTCATCGGTGTAAGGAGAGACGGAAGCATTGCCAGGTACATGACAAAGGGAAATCCATATACGCATATAATCCTCCGGGGAGGTGTCCAAGGTCCCAACTATCATGAAAATGATGTCGAGAGTGCTGTGGAGGATATGAAGAAGGCGGGACTCGAGCCTAGAATCGTCATAGACTGCTCACATGCCAACTCCAACAAGGATTATACAAGACAGAAGAGGGTTCTGAGGTCGATTGTCGACCAGAAGGTCTGGGG
>CAVJJV010000098.1:0-3297 GCA_963650055.1 Comamonas kerstersii
TGAAGAATTTTCCGAGGTAAATCGGAATCTGGCTGAATGTTTTTCTGAAAGTAAGATTACGCTCTTTCATTTCTAACCTCCTGGAATTTTCTGATGAGCTCGTCCCCCATTCCCTCGCCCCCCTCGTCACGGCGGTTGATCATCTTTATGATATCCTCCATCGTATCGCGTCCGAAGAAGCTTCTTGCGTCCTCCACCTTTCCGTTGAATACGAGGCGTCCCGTCCTGTTCTCATCCTTGGCAAGGATTATCACCTCGTCGAAGAGATCTATGACCCTGTCGGGAGAATGTGTGATGACAATGACGATCTTCCCCTTTCTCGAGACTGCATGGAGTCTCTCCATGAGATCGCGGGCAAGCACGCCGTCAAGTCCCGAGTCAGGCTCGTCGAGGATGAAGAGAGACGGGTCGGAGACGAACTCGAGCGCTATGCTTGTTCTCTTCTTCTGCCCCCCGGAGAGCTTCTGGACAAGATTGTTCTGAACGGATCTGAGGCCGAAGATCTCGAGGGCGTTGTTGATCTTCTCGTCTCTCTCCTTCTTGTCTATCTCTTTAGGAAGTTTCAGTTTCGCTCCGTCCTCGATTGTTTTACGGACGGTGTCGTTATAGCGGATGAGATCCACCTGGGGGACGAACCCTATGTCATGGATTACGGAATTGAAATCCTTGTAGACGTTCTTCTTTCCAAGCGTCACGACGGCATCGGCCTTCTCGTATCCCGTCACGGCATTGACGAATGTCGTCTTGCCGGCCCCGGAGCCTCCGAGGAGAAGCACCATCGTACCGGGCTTCACCGTAAGCTTAATATCTTTAAGAAGTTCCTTCTTCTTCAGAAAATCCCTGACAGTGCGCGAGTGTATGTCGACGGAGAGCACACCCTCGGCACCCTTGAGGTTCAATGCCGATATATCTTCAATCGACTCGTCGTTTTCCTCTACCTCCACCGGCTTGAACTTCGGGCACACACCCCACAGAACCGCTGTAAAGGGTTCAAGTCCCAGCCAGAGTACGATCCATCTCTTGCGTCTTCCGAATACTTCACAGAGAGATGTGTAGACTCTGATGAAGTAGACAAGCTGGGCGACTGCAAAGGTAATGTAGAAGGCCATGAAGATATAATCCTCGACGCCGCTGACGCTTTCAGCATCCTTGTGCTGGATATAACTCAATATCTTGTATGAGTAATCCGTCAGGGTGAGAAGAACCTGTGAAATCATCAGTCCCCTGCCCTGCTCTTCGGCACGTGCCGCCTGGGAGAGCTTGTAATATCTGTAGAACGGGACGAATGCCCAGTATTTCTCGATTCCGCACTTCCTGAAAAGGTGCCAGAACCCCAATGTGGTAAGTACAATGGTCAGAATTGAATAAATAGAACTTAAAGACATTTTTTCCTCTCTGCAATTCTATATGTTTTTATCTTTGATTGTGAAGTTCCCCCGGCCCCATTTTCTTTTGTCTTGCACCCGTGAAGGGGAAGATATAGTCTATTTTGGAGATGACCGCCTTCATTATCTACCTCATAACCATGTCCGGGACTCCCGGCCCCAATACCATACTCAGCCTCCAGAACGCCTCCGAGAAGGGGCTGAGGAAGGGCATAGCATTGAACTGGGGAATGGCTGCGGGCATCCTCCTGATTACGACAGTATCATATATCCTCATTACGGCACTGGGTACTCTCATTCCCCGGCTCACCACCGTTCTCCAGACTCTGAGCATAATCTACATACTCTATCTCTCGTGGAAGATGTACCGGAAGAACAGTCTCCCGGATGTATCTTCGTCGGGAACCTTCAGGGAGGGATTTCTCCTCCAGCTTGTGAATGTAAAGGTGATGATGCTTGCCGTTTCCGGTATATCATCATACGTGCTTTCAATGGGATATTCATTCCTGACAGGATATCTTGTATCTCTTCTCATCCCGCTCGTCTGCTTCCTTACCGGACTTATATGGGGGATTGCAGGAGAGGCGCTCAAGAGAATATACCTCTCCCACAGGAAGGGGGCGAATATTATATTCGCGCTCTCGCTAATTGCTCTTGCATTGAAGAACACCGCCGTATTGCTTCAAATGTAGACAAACATTTTATTTTTGTTGCCGGTTTCTCTTTTCTCCCCCACAATCTAGTTATAACAAGAAACAAAGGAGAAAAAGATGGCAGTAAACACAGAAGCTCTCATCATCGTAGTTGCTTACCTCCTGGGGATGCTCCTCATCGGGTTCATAGTCGGTAAGCTGAAAATCAAGGATGCAGATGACTACATGCTGGCAGGAAGAAGAATGGGACTGTTCATGGTCGCTTTCTCGCTCTCGGCCAACAATATCGGAGGTGGAAGCACCACGGGACTTGCAGGGAAGGCTTACACCACCTGGGGCATGAGTGCCATATGGTATGTTCTCGCAGCATCCATAGCAATGATCCCCCTCGCATATTTTGCACCGAAAATCCGTAAGACGATGGCGGTGACAATCCCCGAGGTCATAGGAAGAAGATTCGGCAAGTTCAGTGCAGGATTCTCTGCAGTGCTGAACATCATCGCCCTCTTCTGTCTGACATCGAGCCAGGTGGCGGCATCGGGATCGGTCGTATCGGTACTCACGGGAATCGACACAAGGCTCTGTATGATAATCGCAGGTGCTGTCATCATCCTCTACACGACATTCGGAGGAATGATCGCCGACCAGGTTTCCGACCTCGTACAGTTCATCATCATCCTCGTAGGACTTGCCGTGGCAACCCCGTTCGTCATCAAGGGATGCGGCGGCTGGGAGACAATCGCATCGAAGCTCCCCGAAGGCCAGACAGACTTCACGAAGATCGGCTGGGTCGTAATCATCGGATATATCTTCAACTATTTCTGCACATTCCTCTCGGGCCCCGAGATGATAAGCCGCTTCGAGTCTGCAAAGGACGAGAAGACTGCAGTAAGGGCAAGTATCCTCTCGGCAGTCCTCATGGCTGCGATGGCTGTATTCCCGACTCTCATGGGACTAGCGGCACTCTCGATGAAGGAAGCTCTCGGGAACCCCGCTTCCGGACAGGCAATGATGGCTGTCACACAGACATTCGCCCCGCACTTCATCACAGGGCTCGTATCTGCAGCAATCATCTCGGCAACGATGAGCAGCGCGGACTCCAACCTCCTGTGCATGTCGACGATGATCATCAACGACCTCTATAAGCCTTACACAAAGAAGGAACTCGGAGGCATGAAGGAAGTCAGAGTCACAAGATGGTGCAGGGTGTAGATAATTTTCTTCGGTAAAAGTCACTTCTTCGGAATTTTGAGAACTTC
>CAVJJV010000099.1:0-5244 GCA_963650055.1 Comamonas kerstersii
ACGCTTAAGGCAGGCCTCGGCAGGATAAGGACAAAATACGATGTTGATTATACGATAGTCAACGGAGAGGGAATGACCAACGGCTACGGAATCGGGAGAATGCATGCGACATCTCTCGGAAAATATGGTGTCGACTTGATTACAGGTGGCGAAAAGCTCTTTTTCAAACAGGACCTGGTCGAATTCATGGGACACTGTTCATTCATTCTCAGACCTCTCAACTATCCTCCGATGTGTCCCGGCAGGGCTGTAAAGAACATTACATTGAAAGATACACAGGTATTAATCATCAACCTGCAGGGGAACTCTTCGATGCGTCAGTCCATACAGAATGCATTTGTAGCTGTAGACGGCTTTCTCAAGAAGGTCGAGGGCAACCCGGTTATCCTTGTAAACTACCATGCGGCCACCACAGCGGAGAAAGCTACAATGCTGCACTTCCTGGACGGGAGAGTTCAGGCAGTCATCGGAACACATTCCAAGGTTCTCACCAATGATGATACAGTGACAGAAAACGGTACCGCCTACATCACAGACAACGGAATGATAGGAGCGTTCAGGAGCGTCGGCGGCTTCGACCCCGAGACGGAAATCAAGAAGTACCGTTATCAGATTCCGCTCCGGAGCAGGGAGGCCTGGACGGATCCGAGGCTTCAGGGCGTACTTGTCTCAATCGACGAGAACACACATAAGGCTGTCGGCATCACTGTCATCGACGAAAGCGTCGATGTTACAATGCCGGAGGCAAAGGAGAAGGATGAATGAGAACTACAGTCAGCGTATTATCCATTGAAAACGGAGTAGTTAAAGTCGGATGTTCATCCTCCGCATGTTCGGGATGCCATGCAGAAACATTCTGCAGGAACAAGGATACATCCTACGAAGCAGTAAACAGAACAGGCACTGCTCTCCACCAGGGAGATACTGTCGAAGTCGAGATCCCCGAGAAGAAGGCAGTCTTCACAATCTTCATGAGTCTGCTTCTCCCTCTCATCATGTTCATTCCCGGCTATTTTGTCGGCAGAGCTTTCTCGTCAAGTGAAATAGTGATGGCATTAACGGGTTTCCTCTTCATCGGTCTGGGTTTCCTATTTTCATATCTCTTCTTCAGAGGGAAAAGGAAAGAGTATTCACCGTATATTGTAAGAAAGTTATGAGAAAGATACTGCCTCTCGTCATGATGATTCTTATTCTCTCATCCTGCTCCAGGGAGAGCAGCAGCAGTACAACCATGCTGAAAGGGACATATCCGGATCTGGTTATGACGAATGCAGAGTCTACAGTCGGACAGGAGAGCGGTTCTCCGATTATTCTGAATGCCGGAAGGATGACACTCTATTCTTCCGACGGCTATGCACTTCTTGAAGACTTCTCGTTTACTTCATTATCGGAGGAAGGGGAAATTGAAACTGAAGGAAAAGCTGACAAAGGAAATATAGAGCTTGACGGGAGCCGCATAGAACTTGAAGGGAATGTTGTCTTTTCGCGTCCCGGCGACAATATGCTGGTAAAAGCCGAGAGCATGATTTATAACAGAGAAAGTGATGAGATCACAACAGTAGGTGCAGTCATGGTATCTTCAGATGAAGGAACAATCGAGGGAGATGATTTCAAGGGAGATCTCAGACGTAATCTGTATTCCTTCTCGAATATAAGAAAGGGAGATTTCAATATTGAATAAGAGAGCCTTCATAATCACAATCCTCCTCTTTTTATCATTATCACTCTTCAGCGAGGCGATATCATTCAGCGGCGGGAAAAGCGAACTGTCGCTGAAGGAGGGACAGAAGAGCGTTATCCTCTCTGGCGGTGCTGCTGTCACCACAGGTTCTATATCGATTGAAAGCGGAAGCATAACGCTCACAGGTGACGACTGGCAGTATGTGGAATGCAGCGGTAATGTCGTCATAAGAGACAGTGAGAGGGGCCTGGAGATAAGGACGTCATCTCTCTGGTATGACAGGGTCAATGAAATAATCATCATTTCCTCATCATTCGAGATTGACGATACATCCCAGGATCTCTACGCCACGGCAGGAAGTCTCCATTATGACATGAAGGAAGAGAAACTCGAGCTCTCGATGAATGTTACTCTACTGAAGGTCAGCAACAACAGTGTCATGACATGCACAAGCGAGGCATTGACCTATGACAGGGAGAATGAATTTGTTTCCCTAAGAGGAAAAAGCAGAGTCCTCTGGAAAGGTGATGAATATAGCGCAGATATAATATCGGTAGATTTGAAGGATGACGAAATAAAGCTCTCGGGACGCATAAGAGGTACAATCAATGGCTGATACACTCACTGTAGAACATCTTTCGAAGTATTACGGAAGAAAACATGTTGTCAAGGATGTATCTTTCTCGATGTCCAGTGGTGATATCACAGGACTGCTCGGGCCCAACGGAGCGGGAAAGACTACATCATTCTACATGATAGTCGGGTTCATCAAATCCAACGGCGGAACAATCAGAATCAACGACTATGACATCACCCCTCTTGCAATGCATCAGCGCTCGAAGATGGGACTGGCATACCTTCCCCAGGAGCCCAGCATCTTCAGGCGTCTTACCGTCGAGAAAAACATACGTCTTGTACTGGAGGCACAGGATTACCTAACAAAGGAAGAAAAGAAAGAAAAGGAAGAGGAACTCCTTACAGCCTTCGGTATAGACAAGGTCCGCAGGCAGTACGGCTACACACTCTCCGGCGGAGAGAGAAGACGTACCGAGATTGCACGAGCACTTGCAACATCCCCAAAGTTTCTTCTTCTCGACGAACCATTCGCCGGCATCGACCCGAAGGCCGTCTATGAAATCAAGCAGATAATCAGACACCTAAGTGACAACGGAATCGGAATTCTCCTCACGGACCATAACGTAAGGGACACCCTCGAGATAACAACCAAAGCCCATATAATATCCGACGGCGAGATTCTGGTATCAGGCACCCGCAGCGAGGTTCTGGAGGATGAAAGAGCAAGGGAAATCTATTTCGGGCGCGATTATGAGGATTATTGATAGAACATGGAACAGGCTCTGACCACCTCTACTTCGCTATCGCAGAGACTCGATACCTCCCTTCTCCAGTTTATCGATATGGTGACGATGCCTGCTCAGGAACTGAACGAGAAGATCAAAGCCGAAGCGGAGAAGAATCCCGTCCTCGAGATAAAAGACAATACATCGTCATTCGATGCCATGCCGCAGTCTGCAGATTACTACAGAAGAGCCGGGGACGAAGCAAACGGAAAGGAATACTCCGATGATGATGCTCCGGACTGGTTTGAAAAGACAGTCAGCGAGAAGGAGGATCTGAGAGACCACCTTTTAAAGGAACTCGGGTGCCTGGAGCTGGATGAGAGCGTCCGGGAGACAGCAGAGACTATCATCTCAAGCCTCGACATGTACGGCTTTACAGGACCCGATCCGGAGTCTCTTGTTCCCGGGAGGGAGAAGCCATACGTCAAGGATGCCGTAAAGGCAATCCAGTCCCTCGAACCTACAGGAGTCGGAGCCAGAGACTGGAGAGAGGCTTTAATGCTCCAGATAAGGGAAATCGAGAAGAACAGCGAGGAGATAAGCCGCTACAGGGATATAATATACCGCGGGCTCGATTACATCAAAAACGGAGAGGAAGATAAGCTGGCAAAGGCTCTCAGGATAGACAGAAAGGACCTTGACGGGATGATCGAGGTGATAAAATCCCTCACTCCATTCCCCGGGCTGAAATATACATCAGACTACACTCCATACGTTCTTCCCGAAATCCAGATAACCGTCAAGGACGGTGTTGTCGTTCTCAAGATGCTCCAGTCCGGGCTTATCGATGCCGGTATAGACAATACCTACCTGGAACTGAAGGATGAATTGAAGACACGTGGCGACAGGAAGGAGAAGGAAGCGGGAAGATTTCTCAGAGAGAATATAAGCAGTGCCGAGAACCTTATAAATGTCATACGGCTCAGAAAAGAGAGCATGAAGAAGATAGGGCTACTCCTTGTCGAGAAGCAGCACGACTTCTTCCTCTACGGCCCCATGTTCCTCAAAGCCCTCACGATGACTACTGCAGCCGGAATACTCGGTGTGAATGTAAGCACGGTATCGAAACTCGCCCAGGACAAATACGTTCTTACCGACTGGGGTATCTATCCCTTGAAATTCTTCTTCTCCACCGAGGTCAAAACAGAGGGAGACGAACTCTCGAAGACGGCTGTCATATATAAAATCAGTCAAATTATCGAAAACAACACGACAGGGAAGAAACTCTCCGACCAGAAGATAGCAGACATGCTCGAGAGTGAAGGCATCCATGTTGCAAGAAGAACCGTGAACAAATACCGCAGGGAAATCGGAGAAAATTAGAAACAGTCAGTATGATATTCACGGCTGTGACTGAGGCTGCCCCTGCTCACGTATTTGAGGACTCATTTTTCTTTTCTCCTGGAGAATATTGAAATAAACATGAGATATGCCAATCTATGCCAGCAGATGAAGACGCTTGTTGACGAAGGTCTTATCTGCCGTTATATGGACGGGGTCTTTTATCGACCTAAGATAACATTGTCCGGCATTCCTTACAGCATCAATGCATATATGGTTGCAGAGTTGAAATATATACGGAACAGAAAAAGCGCTTCATGTGATAACAAGGTTTTCCGAAGATATAGACATCACCTTCTCTGAACATATAGGTACAGCAAGAAGGAAAAAGCTCAAGGATGTTGTAATAGCCGACATAAGCAGGACATTGAATATGCTGATTTTTATAAAAGGGATTACGAAGTTATAACATCCTACTTTGTATCAGACCCCGTAGATTATGAGGAAGTGAAAAGATGCTTCTTAAAAACAGCTGGAAATCTTCCTCTATAAACCTGAAAAGAATATGGTTTAACCTGCGGGGCTGAGTAGAGAGATATATGGCCGGAAGCCAGGAAGACTCCCGGACCGTTAAACTCAATAAGGGAAAGATCCTATCTTGTTGTTCACGAGCCTGACATCGACATCCGTACCGCCGATAGACGCCTTCTCGTATTCACCCTTTGTCAGATTACCTTTCAGGTACATGTCACGATAGCCGACACCGAGAACAGTAAGGGAGTCAGTGGAGACTTCTCCCGTCTCGTTGTTGATTGTGATTGTGCCGTTGAGGGAGAGAACACCATCCTTTGCACTCTTCGTGTCATCTTCGGTAGTATATTTGAAAGCAACGCTTACGTTTGTCATGACGTATTCTGTCTT
>CAVJJV010000100.1:0-5745 GCA_963650055.1 Comamonas kerstersii
CGCTTGTGACATTGTTCAACCAGTCCTCGAGGGCATTCTCATCCTGCTGGATATCCTTATCCGTCCACTCGATGATGGTGATTATCGTGGAAGCCACGATTCCTGCAGATATCGATATTGCCGTTGCAGCTGAAACCTTCCCCCAGAACATCACCTTGGGGATGACTGCATAGACGATGGCCGCAGTAAGAAGAACTATGGACTTGACGGTAAGAGACCTAAGTTCATCATAGAATTTCTCTTTCTCGGAGGGAGACATTGCTCTCGAGCATCTCTCTCCCACATCCTCGAAGTGCTTCTCGATCTCCCCCGCCTTCTTTCTGAGGTCACTCATCTCCTCCTCGGAGAGAAATCCTTCTGCTGCGTCGATAACATCACCGGGATTATCGGCATAGTTAGTCTGATAGAGAAAATTCAGATATGCCTCCCCGTCCTCGTAGAGTGATATCTCACGGGTTATCTCCTCACCCGTCAGAGTACCATATGAGGCAATCTCCTCATCGGTGTACTCCCCGTTCTCGACAAGTACACCTCTGACCTCCTCGTAGTACTCCTCGATCATTCTCGCACTCTCGCTCATGAGAACGCTCTTTCTGACGCTCCTGGACGAGACGAGAGAGGGGGAACATGACGAAAAGAGCATCAGAAAAACCAATACCCAGCCGGTAACAGTGTTGAAGAAAGCTTTCTTTCTATTCATTGTTAACTCCTCCTAGCAAAACTCCTATATGAACACTTATTCTCGATTCCCCGAACTGCGGGATAATCTTCAATCTCTCTTCTTTGGTTGCTTCCGCACTGAATGAAGACCGCACCGTATACATGGGTCTCAGATAGACCGGACCGAAGACGAACTCCCAGCCGACGGAACCCTCGGCTGAAAAGAACAATCTCTCCGACGGGGCGTATATCCCCCACATATAACCGGCTTTGACAATGGAAGCCTCTGCAAAGAGTCCCCAGCCCTCCACAGGCCAGACATCGACAAGAAGTCCCGTCTCGATAAGGGAAATATCTTTACTTCTACTCTTTCCATACCTAATTGGGATTATAAGTTGAATATTCTTTACTTTAACTCCAACTTCAGCGTCAACTCTAACGCCCTCGGTAAAGGTGAAATCAAGGCTCCTGAGGTCCACCCCGATATTAACCGGGAGAGCATGAAGCGAAAGAGCAGCAGAAAGTAATAAAAAAATAGCCAGGAACTTCTTCATGGCTATATTGTTTCAGATTCCGTATCGGAAAAAAGGGTAAAAAAGTGACACTTTTATATCTTTACCAGCCGATTGCCTCTCTGAATTCCTTTTCGTATTTTGCTATTGATCTGGAGACGACTTTGATCTTATCGTCCACTCCGGTAAGGGAGAAGATAATCCCGTTGTGCTTATCATCAACCTTCTCGATTGAGTAGGATTCAAGCTGGGATGTAGTGCATGACCATATCGGGGTGATTCCCCCTGCGTAGCCGCGGCGCTTATATATAATGATTTCGCTCTTTGTTGCAACGAGGGCTCCGCTTGTCACCTCCGTCCCGCTTCCGTTCACAAGTCCGGCGCGGATGAAGAAGAAAGACTCGCCTTCTCTTCTTTTAGCAACCATTTTCCTGGTAATCACGTTATTGCATACGTACCATAGTCCAGTCAAAGCCACAAGAACGGGTATCATCCATATATGCACCTCGCCCTTGAATGCTGCAAAGTACGAGAAAATTCCGACACACACCACCAATAGAAATAAAAGAGGATCCTTCTTCATTTTTTCTCCTTTCCGGATGATAGCAGAAAGAGGGGCGGGAGACAATTTCCCGGCCCTAATTGTAAAATTTACTTAACAACCATGACATTTCTCCGTTTTTTCCTGCTCTAAGGAATAAAAAACTAATTTTCCGGAGGATTAACAATGAAGAAACTGCTTATAGGTTTATGCGTAGTGCTCTCACTCATCATCTTCGCCTCATGCGAAGCGGAAATAGAGACGGCGACACTCCGCATCGAGATGAAGAATTCAAGAAGAACGATCCAGCCCGACAAGGAGAACCTTGACATATACGGATACAAGATCATTGCAGTCTCGCCCGACGGCAAGGAATCCAATCCGTATTATACCTATTATTCATATATCAATCTCGAGGGATTGAATGTAGGAAAATGGACGATAAAGGTATACGGTTTCAACAGCGACAGGGAGGATCTTTCATACGGAGAAGGGGAAATCTCCCTCATTGCAGGAAAGAACACCATCTCGATTTCCCTCGACGAACTCATCGGAGAAGGTGACCTCTCCGTCACACTTGACTGGAGCGAATCGGGTATAGACGACGTCAAGACAATCCAGACAACCTTCAGGTCCCAGAGCGGAGAGGAGATTGTCCTGACGCCCTCGTCCCCGCAGGGAGGAAAGAGCACAATAACACACATGAACCTGCCTGCAGGTTCATACACCCTGCAGGTGGCCCTCCTCGACAGGAACGGCAGAAAGCTCCAGGGACTGGCAGAGGCTGTCCGCATATCGAACGGCACCGTCAGCAGAGCAACGCTGAAGTTCTACAGTGTGGATGAGGATGAATCGACAGAGACGACAATCACCATTTCCGACAAGACCGCAGTCCCGGTTGAAGTGAAGATAGTGGGAGTGGAGTCACTCATCGAGGCGGGGAAACCGTTCACTGTAGCCATCTCGGTTCCCGAAGACTCGAAGATAACCGAAAAGTCCCTCGATTCAACCTGGTTCCTCGACGGAGTGGAACTCGGAAAGGGCAATGAATATACATTCAAAAACGGAGTCGACGAGGGACGTCACAGGATAGATGTCACAACAAGCACGGGAGAAGAGGGGTCGGTGGGCTCGCAGTATGTATACTTCCAGGCGGCATCATCGACAACTGAAGGAGACCCGTACCAGAAGATTACACTCCAGAACGGAAGCACATTCATCTTCGGTAAGGATACGATAATGAAGCTTCTTCCCAACAACTACATTCTTGCTGCAAGCAACCAGTACAGAAGAATGCAGCTCATCAATATAAAGGATACCTCGGCCATCGTCGTCGCGGAGTACACATTCGACCAGCTGAAGATCGGAGACTATACAGTTGCAGATTTCACAACAACGGGAGCAGCGAATGAACAGTATTACTCAGTAATAGTCCTGTGCAATGCAACGTCCGCATGCAAGGCCGTCAATCTCATGGTATCGAAGACACAGATTTCATACTGTGACGAAGAGACGGAATTCGACGAGAACGGAGGAGCAGACAAGGTCTGCCGCTTCGTCAACATCGCAGAAGCCAAGGGAGTTTTCATAGCCACCATGGAGAATGCAACGAAGACAAGACTGGGCTTCCTCTCATTCAATCTGCGCCCGGCAGTCGGGAAGATGATATGCCGCAAATACAGAAACATATCCCAGGCCACATTGAATTTCGGCTATTCGGGTTTCCGTGCTATAGCATCGCTTCCCGATATCGGGTATGTGGTCGCTGCGGCAGGACAGAGGGCGAAGGTCATGGAATGCTACTATGATACACGCTACAACAGTTCATCCATTACCGAGTACAACATGTGGGTCAGCTGGGAAGACTATATGGAATACTACAACAAGAAACAGACGAAGGATGAATTCCTGAGCGCCTACGACTGCGACTTCCTGACTCCGGACGGAAGTTATGCCTTCATTCTTTCTGAGGAGGGAATCTACTATTATAAAGGCTCCCCCGAATCAATCGATGACTACGAAGAATACCATGTAGAGAAAACAGCCGAAGGAACGATAGGAGCCATAACAATGGCGGGAGACACATGCTACGGCTATATGATTGACAACAGCGAGAAGAAACTCTACACCGTGGTACCGACCCCCAGAAGCGGGTACTACTATCTGGAGAAGAGCACATCGATTGCGCTGGATACATCCACATACAATGCCCTCGAGATATCAAGAGACGGCACATACCTTCTTGTCTACAACAGGGACAACTGCCTCAAGGCTAATATCATAAAGATTGCAAGATAAAGCTTCGGGTCGGATATCCGGCCCGATAGTTTACACCGCTAACAAAATAACAACTACCTATAGAGCAACAAATAATACACAACACATCATCAACGCTGACTGCTTCTCATATAAGAAAATAAGTACTGCTGACAAAGTGCCTCGTAGGGCGAGAAATAGGTCAACGGAACCCCCGGATAATATAAGTCCAGGCATTTACGCATCCATGTATCAACAGGGAATCCTTCTCTCCTGTGATAGCCGAAGATGAGTATGCACGATGCAACCTTCACACCTATCCCCTTGATTTCCATGAGTCTCTCCATGGATTTCCCGAAGGGAAGAGATTTCACATCTTCGAAGATATCACTCTTCTCGACAGCATCCACGATGAATGGAGCTCTGAATCCCACACCGAGCATTCTCAGGTCTTCCTCTGTGACTCCCTTCAGTCTACCGGGGGAGGGAAATGTATAGAACCCGTCCTCAATTTTTTCTCCGTATTTCTCGGAGAGTCTGTTATATAGTCCGGTAATGCGTTTTATATTGTTGTTCTGGGACAGTATGAAAGATATGGCAGCAGTCCATTCGTCCTGCTTGAGAAGCCGCAGTTTTCCGACACTTTCAACAGCCTTCTGGAGAACAGGGTCCTTTGCCATGATTTCGCGTCTCGCCTTCTCGTAGTCATAGTCCATGTCGAAATAGGTACGGAGAAAAGGGTCGTTCTCTGCATCCCTAATATTCCTGATCCTGTAAACTCTCCCGTTGAGAGCTGCAGCAAAAACCCCTTCCTCTTCCTCTCTCCAGCTGAATGTCTGCCCCCCGAACAATATCTCTCTAAGATTATCTTCCATGGACTAATTGTAGCTGCATCTGAGCATAATGGCAAAATGGTCGGAGTATCCGGTCCCCGTTGATTTATCATACTTCAATGGGAGCCCTGAAGTATTCTTGCTCCCGGCAGATGAAATTATATTGAAATCCATATACTCCAGGCCATCCCCGTCGAAGAAAGAAGAAGAAAGAAGTGCATTGTCATATGTATACCAGCTCCCGTCATAATAGTAGGAGCCCTTCTCTACAGGAGAGGAGTAATCAAGATAGGGAGAATACAGTGTGCCGCCGTATGCTCTCGAGCCGTCCCCGGTGAGAGTGAGAACATAATCTCCCCCCGCTCTTTCGTCCCCCATCTCGCCGCCTTCCCGGCAGTCCGTATTGAAGTCCCCGATAATAATCAGATTATCATATCCTTCTGAGGCAGAGAGAGTATTCAACAGTGCAAGCTCTTCCCTTCTCCCTTCATCCCCGTTCAGCTGGCTTAAGAGATGTACGGCAAGAATGGTGACCCTCTCTCCGTCCACAAGAATATTAATCTCCAGAATGGGACGGGAGGATTCAGTCGAGTGGAAACGGAAGGACGACGGCTTAACCTTCGAAATAAATCCCACTGAAAGAACCCCGTCCTTCTCATGCGCAAGTCCGTAGTATAAGAACCCGAGACTCCCCAGCCCCGCTTCAATGAGATCATCCAGGACATCTGAAGACTCGATCTCCTCGAGTATTATGATATCGCTATCGCCCATTACGGATGCCATGAAGAGAGCAGTATCCTCGACTCTCTTTGTGTACTTAGCCCTCGTGTACCCGCTTGAGGACGTGAATTCACTGTATTCTGTTGAATTGTCGACACCGTCGAAGAAGCAGTAGGCATTCCAGCTTGTGACTGTGAATACCCCTCTTCGGGGAGAAGAAGAA
>CAVJJV010000100.1:5755-11660 GCA_963650055.1 Comamonas kerstersii
CCAGATAATGTCATAAAAAAAGCCCTTGTTCAAAAAGAAATCAAGGACATTTTCACAATTATTCTCCGTTAGATTTCCGACTTCTTCGTGATTATCCTTCCAACTAAGCCGTAGTCGAGAGCCTCACGGGAGGTAAGCCAGTGGTCTCTTTCCGTGTCGAGAGCAACTTCATCCGCATTCTTACCGACAGCAGAGGCAATGACGGAGTCGAGCTTCTTTCTCAATGCTTCAAGCTTCTCGGCGTAGATATCAAGATCGATTGCCGTTCCCTTGAGCTGGGAGAGAGGCTGGTGGATAAGATAGGTCGAGTTCTCGAAGGCAAGACGCTTATCCTTGTCCACGGCAAGGAAGATGAGAGCTGCCGCGGAGGCGACAAGGCCCATACCTACAATCGTAACGGGGGATGAAACGAACCTGATTGTGTCATAAATGGCAAAACCTGAGTCCACATCTCCTCCCGGGGAGTTGATATATACCGTGATGGGATCACTGCTCTCACTGTCGAGAACAAGCATGCGGACTGCAAAGTCGTTTGCAGAGTCCTTGTTGATCTCACCGCTGATCATGACAGAACGTGTCTTCATGAGTTTATCCAATAACGTCGGATCTATATTCTGTTTCTTTTCGTCCATACGATGATAATAACCAAAAATATCCGGTTTGGGAAATGCATATAGCAATTTTCTTCCGTCTCTACAATAATTAGGACTATGAAAAGTGCAACAGTAGCAGTAATAGGAAGGCCCTCAAGCGGTAAATCGACACTGGTCAATACGATATGCGAGATGAAGGTCTCGATAACAAGCCCCACCCCCCAGACGACGAGAAACAAGATAAGGGGGATATATACAGACCAGAGGGGACAGCTCGTCTTTATAGATACCCCGGGCTATCATCTTTCAGATAAGACGATAAACAGACGCATGCAGGATGTGACGATATCGTCATTGAAGGACAGTGATCTGATACTCTACGTAATCGACGGAAGAAGAAGTGCCGGGGAGGAAGAGGAGACGATTGCAAAGATGATCAGAGCCTCCAGGGTAAAGACCGTGGCTGTCATCAACAAGAAAGATATCCTATCCGAAGAGAATATAAAGGACGCAGAGTTCTTCATAAAGGAAAACCTCCCCGGAGTCGAAACCTATGTTGCCTCAGCTCTCAATGACGACGGCATCGACGATATACTGATCGCCCTCTATAAATATGCCCCGGAAGGCGAATTGATGTATGACGAGAGCCAGTATACAGACCAGGATCTTGAAGAGCGCATCAGCGAGATAATCAGGGAGAAGACAATATCGAACCTCTCGGACGAACTGCCGCATGTAATATACGTCGAAGTCTCGGATCTGGAATACAACGCGGAGACACATGAAGTTTGGATCAGAGCCTTCATATGCGTCGAACGTGACGGGCAGAAGGGATTCATAGTAGGTAAAGGAGGCAGCAATATCAAGAGAATAGGAACGGAGGCAAGGAAGGAGATAAAACGTATCTTCCCCTCCTCGAGTGTAAGACTTGACCTCCAGGTGAAGACAGCGGAGAAATGGAGACAGAACCCGATAGTCCTCGATAAGATATTCCACAGCTGACATGCGCCCGGCCCGTATCCGGGTTCTTCCGTCAGGATGCAACTGCCCTGATTCCATAGGCACATGCCAAATTATACATAATATGTTTAACATATTACATCATAAATAATTGTCAAACAATATAGACTGCTAATCCTTTAATGCCGTTAGAGGAACAACGAATACACCATCAGGTCTTATATATGCAGCATTCGTCAATCCACATATTACACATAAAACTCTGGGCTTTATACCACCGTTCTTCTCGATTTCGGCCGCAGTTCTTAAAAGAGACTGTGCTCCCTCATCAATTTTCTTCGCCCCAAGTTTGATTTCAAATGCACACCAGGTCCCGTCCTCGAGTTCGACAACCGCATCAATCTCATTATTTTTATAATCCTGATAATGAAACAGCTTACCGCCGAAGGACTCCGCATAAATTCTCAAATCATGTTCAACCAGAGATTCAAAGAGTAAGCCGAACGTATTCAAATCCCCCATAAGCTTACTTTGAGTTGCACCCATCAATGCAGCTGCCATCGCAGGATCGGAGAAGTGTCTTTTTTCAGCAGCTTTTACCCTTAGAGAAGATCTCAGAGAAGGAGAATACGGCGGTTGATTATTGAAAAGGAAAAGACGGCCCAGAGCTTCCAGATACCTGGTCAATGTATTTCTGCTCATTCCTTCTTTATCATTCTGTGTGATATCTTTCAGAAGAGATAGATTCGAAACAGTCGTAGCCTCCTTTCTTGCAAGAGACCTCAGTAAGAGATTTGCTTTCTGCTTATTATACTCAATGCCTTCATCCAGTCTATTCAGATCCTCATTGATTATTGTTGTCATGTATGCCCTGGGCATCAAATGAGCCTTATCATGTGCAGCGGCAATGTTATCAGGCCATCCGCCGCGTACGATATAGTAGGCAAGATCTTCAAGTGAAACCTCACCGGTCATCTGAGCATCCAGTTTTCCCATACAAAGATCATTCAGGCTTATGGCTCCCGATGAATCTCCAGACTCGTAAAGAGACATGGTATCCATTCTAAGGCGCACGATTCTTCCAGCTCCACTGTGAAGAATACCTTTCATTTTCGAAGTAGACGACCCGGTCAGAATAAACTGACCTTTCTGATGCCGATTGTCTATTTCAAATCTAACTGCGTCCCAGATTTCCGGAACCTCCTGCCACTCGTCTATCATTCTCGGGGTAAGTCCCTTTAAGATAAGCGACGGCTGCAGAGATGCCAGAGTTCTGTTTGAAAAGTTATTTGCAGGGTCCCCGACTAGGAACTCACTTTTTGAGTGGTGAGCACTTGTCCACGTCTTGCCGCACCACTTTACGCCTTCAATACAGATTCCACCACTCACTCCCAGGTAAGTTTCAATAACCTTATCCATAATCCTGGACCTATATCCATCTATACTGTTTATTGTACCCATAATCACCCTCTCTCATAATAATTGAATGCAGGCTGATTGAGCAATATTTCGATATTTGATTGAACAATATTTTCAGACACAAATGAACAACTTTTTCATTAGCCGTAATTCTCCCGCAAATTGTAGCACTAAACAAATGTCCTTGAATTTGTCATCCGAAATTCTTTCATTTTTATTGAATGGAATTCTTTTCATCGGCAACTGTTTTATGTATTATCTGCCTCATGAAAAAAACTCTAACATTATTGATGCTCGCATTGACACTTGTGAGCTTGAATGCAGCGACCTATTATGTCGGTGCAGACGGCGGTGCAACACTATCTACAGCCGTTGCAGGAAAAGGGTACCGCAACTACACCTATTCCTACGGAGTAGGATACAAGGCAGGAGTTCCTTTTGTTGTCATGTTCAACGACAACCTGGGCATAAAGACAGGCGTATCGATGTACGGCAAGTACTACAGGTATTCGCAGACCGTCACCGGATATTCAGGTGAGCCGCAGACGAATTTCCTTCTCTCTATCAAAAACGGATTTCTGGAATTCCCCGTTGCCTTGAAGGCGGATTTACCTCTGAACGGATTCGACCTCTACTTTACAGCCGGCGGCTATGTCGGAGCATGGCTCTACGGAAACAGAAGCGGTTCTGTCCACAATGGAAACAGCAAGGCTGAAAATGTATCGGAAGATACCGACCTCAATCTTTACAATAGATTCGATGCCGGAGTATCGGTATCTGTCGGGGGCGGAATCGAGTTCGGACAGTTCGTCGGATACGTAGAGGGCGAATATGCTCTTTCTCTTACCGATATGAACAAGAGTCAGAAATTCGGATCATTCCCGGTACACAATTCAACCTTCGCCGTCACACTCGGACTTCTCTGGGGGATTAACAAATGAAAAAGATACAGACAAAGATAATAATGCTTATACTTCTGGTTCTGCTCTTCGCTTCATGTACCAATGATGTTGCAGCACCGGACATCACCTGGGAGACAATCTTCCTTCAGTACTGGAACACAATGAATACGGAGTATGTTCACTTCTCCGACGATTCAGCCTTCGACTGGGACAAGGTCTATGAGGACTATCTTGGAAAATTCCAGGCTCTTGATTATTCCAGCCAGAAAGATTCATTCAAGGCATTCAAGTATTTCCAGGAAATTGCAGTCAACGTATTCGACTATCATTACGGTCTTGTCGTCACCGACGGATTCGGGAACACACTCAACTGCAGCCCCGCACTTCTTCAGAAATACAAGAAGAACAACCCCGATGCCGACATCAACGACTTCCCCGATCTCATAATCGGAGGCACAACGGTAGCATCAATCAACAATCCCACCAAAGCATACAAGAAAGCAGAAGTGCTCGAATACTACAAAAAGGCCATTCCGAGTATCTATGAAGTGGAGGATCTCGAGGAAAACCATGCCTTCCATGTCAAATCCAAAGGGGAAGATGCTGTTACAAATGAATATGGTAAATGTTACTACGGAGATTCCATCTCATCATTCAAGGATGCCGATATAGAGAAACTAACAGACGAGAATGAGCAGCTGCTGGCTATTACGTGGAACTCTCTTCTCAAGACAATGGAAATCACATCTGCAGTCAATTACTTCTACGGTGTGAACAGCGACAATGTCTTCTATATGCAGTTCTCCGGCTTCAGCGGCACGTTGTTCCTTATGGATATCCTTACAAAGGATGAGTCTGCTCTGACAGAAGAAGAGAAAGATGAACTGGAGAAAGAGCCGAAGATCAAAGAGTACAGAGAGATGTTCCAGAAATTCAACGGCACGAAGTACGAGAGCATCCAGGAGAAGTTCAACAGCATAAGAGGGCTCACGGAGATGTATAATGCACTCAAGTCCGTGACAGCTGATAACAAGTGTACTGTAAACGGTATAGAAAAAACCGATATCAAGGGTGTCATTGTAGACATCAGATGCAACGGCGGCGGAGAAGTATCATTCCTCTCGTCAATCTGGGGCGCTTTCCTCAGCGAAGAGACACAGATGGGCTACGTCAGATACAAGTCGGGATATTCAAGACTTGAGTATACACCATGGGTGAGCTTCAGCATCGAAGATGAATACACCAACGAAGGCCTGACAAGCAATTACACAAAACCGGTTGCCGTTCTGGTCAACGGCTACTCCGTATCATGCTCCGAGATAAGCTGCATCGTTGCAAAGCAGCTCCCGAACTGCAGGATTGTAGGAGAACAGACCTTCGGAGGCACATGCGGTCTCACTGACAGGAAGATATACAACGGAGGCCCCTTCTCGAGTGACCATATCTCCATCTACACGACAACCTATCAGTTTGAAGATACCAGCGGAAAGAGTTTTGAAACAGTCGGTATCACACCAGATATTAAAACGGAGCTGTCCAAAACAACCGATAATGCCTACATAAAGGCAGTAGAGTGGATAAACGGAGAATCCACAAAGTAAACGATAACCCCCGGATTTCCGGGGGCTTATCATTGAATATATGTTCAATCAATATCTCTTCAATATCGGGAGGATAGTCTCGCTGCCGCATGCCTTGACGAAACCTGCAAGCTTGGGACCTTTCTCGCGTCCGATGAGGACAAGGTAGACGGCTCTGAAGAAATCTGCACTCTCGAGTCCGTTGTCGGATGCAGCCTGATAGATATAGTTGGAGAATTCCTTCTCTCCGAGAGTATCGAGATACTTCTCTACATATCCTGTAAAATCCCTTACGGCCTTTCTCTCGTTCTCCGTCAATTCAGCCGGGGAATCATCATCACTCTGAAGGGAGAACTTGAACTCGTCTGGAGCATAGTCTCTCAGCCAGTTCTTTGCACATTCGATTCTTACCTTCAGTCTCTCCTTCTGGCTCTCCGTTGCATCACTGAGG
>CAVJJV010000101.1:0-10277 GCA_963650055.1 Comamonas kerstersii
ATACTGGAGGGAGAAATCTATGAAAGACATAACCGTTCTGTTCGAGTATCAGAAGTTCAATCCAAATAGAGAACTGGAGAAAAAGATCGATGAAATCCACAGCTCTTTCTTCTCCGGTGGGGACATGCTTGATGATGATATTCTTGATGTTTCTGCTGCCGGAGAGGCGGATGGCGGGAGAGAAAACAGAATCGGGAAGGCTGCTTTGAATGAATGAAGAAGAAAGGAAGGATGCATATAGGGCATCTGTATCTCCCCCGTCCGAAGAAAGGCAGAGTAACAATGAGAAGCTGTATAATCTCTTCCATGACAGAGTCTCAGGCTTCGTCAGCAGCCGGGTGCACAACCTCCATGATGCCGAGGATATCACAGCCGATATCTTCTTGAAGCTGTATTCCCTTCCCGAACCCGTCGACCCGGAAAGAAAAGGTGCCTCTACATACATATTCAAGGTCACGCAGAGCGTACTATGCGATTACATGAGAAAAAAGAGTCCTTCCTGTGAGTTGAAGGAAGATTCAGTGAGTACACTCGATCCGTCCTCCGACCTTGACGACATGCTTTCTCATCTCGATAAAGCCCTTGGTGCTCTTACCAAGCGTGAGCGTGAGATAGTGGTACTCCGCTACTACGATGAGCTCCCGCATATGGAGATAGCCTCCAGACTCGGGCTCTCGTGCACGAATGTCCGCCAGATATGCCATAACGCATTGAAGAAGCTGAAGTGGGAGATCGAGAGACTCATGAATGAAAGAGGGGATGATGAGCTTGTATCCGTTACGGGCGGGCTTAATCTCGAATACGCTTCTCCTCTCATGATGGAGGATGAAATTGATGATGCAGTAAACAAAGGTGGTTGTGGCACCATGTGAAAAATCTGTGATAGAATATTGGAAAAACTGATCGGGAGATATATATGGAAATCAGGAAAGATAAGAATGAAAACGAACTTGTTGTAACAATCATCGGCCGTCTCGACACTACTACGGCACCCCAGCTTGAAGCAGAGCTCAGAGGGGATATCAACGGAGTGAAGAAACTCGTACTCGATATGAAGGAACTCGAGTATCTTTCCTCAGCCGGTCTCAGAGTAATCCTCGCAGCTCAGAAGGTCATGAACAAGCAGGGCGAGATGATTGTCCGGAACGTAAATGAAACTATCCGTGAAATCTTCGAAGTCACCGGCTTTGTCGACATCCTGACAATCGAGTAATCCGGTGTAAATGTGGATACGCGCTTCCAGTACAGTGCATACCGGTATTTTCTTATATGGGGCATACTCTCTTCTCTTGCCCTGACTCTATGCACCATCTGTGATGCTACACTTGTAGGAAATATAATAGGAAGCAGGGGGCTTGCGGTTGCAAACATTGCAACACCTGTCTATCTTGTCTACGCCCTTTTCGGAATTACAGTCGGTGCCGGTGCTAACGTCAAGATCATGCGACTCCTCGGCGGCGGAGAAAGGAAAGAAGCCGACAGCGTATTCCACTCCGCCCTGACTCTGGGGCTTGTAATCAGCGTATTGAGTCTCACGCCGATCTTATTCAAAGAAGCATATTTTTCGTTTCTGGGAGTGACGGAGGAGCTCTACGATAATGCTGATGCGTACCTCGGTGTCGTGATGTGGTCGGCGCCTCTCTTCATCATGTATCACATTCTATCCTCCTCGGTGAGAAGTGACGGGGACCCGCGGCTCTGTGCCGCAGCCTCGGCAGTCGTAATCATCACGAACCTTTCACTCGATATCGTCTTCATGAAGATAATGGAAATCGGAATAATGGGAGCATCCCTTTCCCTCTGTATCGGTGAGGCTCTGGGGCTTTTCGTCCTCTCTCTCCATTTTCTGAAAAAGAAGAAGATGCTGACACTCCGTCCGGGGAGACTCAGCGTGAAGGAAACCATGGAGACGGTGTCGAACGGCTTCGGAGTGGGGTCGGCGCAGATCTTCTCCGCTCTTGTCATCCTCCTTTATAATACAATGCTTCTGAAGTACGGGGGAGAGAGCGGCACATACTATGTAGCCGTTTATGGTGTAATCTATACATTGAGTACGATCCCCGCAGGAATATGGGACGGGAACTCCTCATCCCTCCAGAGTGTCATATCGTTTCTGACGGGAGAATCGGATACAGACGGGATAGAATCCGTCCTGAAGAGATCTCTTCTTACCGTCGTCCTTTCGGGCCTGGTGCTTGCTTTTGTTTTTCTTCTCTTTCCGTCCTTCCTTCTCTCGTTCTTCGGTCTGAGGGACAACAGCGGAAGCGGCGGGAAAGCATTGAGACTATTCGCCCTCAGTATAATCCTGACGGGAGTGAATACCTCTGTCACGGCCTTCTGGCAGGCTGTGGGAAGGAGGCACACCGCGTCTCTCTTCTCCGTTATCAGGAACTGTGTTCTTCTTATTCTTTCGGGATTCATTCTGATACCGGTTATGAATATCGAGGGAGCGGCACTCTCATATGCCGTAACGGAGTGCGGTGCACTTCTTTTCGTTGCTGCCGTTCATTTCATAAGTCCATCCAGTACCTATGTAAAGAAGAGGTACGGTCTCTACACGAGGTCGTTTGAAAAGACATATCCCATAGAGAAGAAGAGCATGGAGGATATATCGCTCGACCTCGGGAGAATCTCGGATGAGTGGGAACTCGACGTTAAGAAATCATTCATGGTCTCATTCATCACCGAGGAGATACTTCTCAACATAATAAAGTTCGCACTTGGAAACACAGACGGGAGAAAGAAATATTACATATCGCTGAAACTAATCGAGAAGGATGAGGGCCTTGTTTTGAGAATCAGGGACAATGTCAGGGAGTATAATCCCTTCCAGGCCGAGGGCGATGAGATAGACTCGGGAGTCCTTACGCTCATTGAGAAGAAGACAAAGTACTCGGAGTACCAGCGTAAGATGGTGTTCAATTATTTCTATACGGTTATCTGAGAGGTGGATATGGGGGAAAACAGTGTTTTTCAGAGTAAGAAGGAGATAGAAAGGCTCAGTGTCCAGAACGGGCTTCTTTCTCAAGTGGAAGTACCGCTTTTTGACTCTCTTTTCTCCTCCGGCTCATCTTTCTCCGTACTCGATGTCGGATGCAACGACGGAAAAAAGACAGTCTCCCTCTTCTCCCGGGAGAACATAAGGAGTGTGATTGGAGTCGAGTATAATTCATCCCTGGCCGACAAGGCTGAAAGAGAGTACGGAAACGGAAAGTTCCGTTTCGTCTCTCTTGATGCTCAAGGTGAAGATTTTTCTTCCTTGCTGAGGAGAATAATGGATGGAGAAGGTATCAAATCATTCGACTGCATTTACCTCTCGTTCGTCCTGATGCACCTTGATAACCCCTGCTCTCTTCTTTCCCGACTTTTTGATTTTCTCTCTCCGGAGGGCACCCTTGTCATCGTGGAGCCCGACGACGGGGCGTCATTCATTACACCGGACAGCAGCAATCTTCTTCCCGCCTTTCTCGATATCCTCAAAGGGGACATCTACTCGGGTAACCGAAGCCTCGGAGGAGAGATAGAGAGTCTTCTTGAAGAGGCAGGATACTGTAACATAAATATCATCTGTGATGCCGTTAGTGCCGGAAAAGGGGAAAAGGAGAAGAAGGAGATGATATACACAACATTCTTCTCGTACCTGGAAGAGGATGTCGACCTTCTTCTTAAAGCTTCCGATTCTCCTTTATACAGGGCGTGGAAGAGATGGCTTGAGGAGAATCTCTCCTCTCTTAAAGAACTCGTCACATCCTCTGACTCTACGGTTTCCATGGGAATGAAGATTCTAACGGCGGGGAGAAGAAGAGATGAAGCTTGATGAGTTCAGAAAAGAAGATGCTCTTTCTGTTCTATCCACTGCCGACGAGTGTGTAGGAAAGGGACTTTATACCCTCTCTGATTTTCTCTCTCTTCCGGATGACGGGGAAAAGTTCATCTATGTCCTCAGGGACGGGGGAAGAACAGCGGGGTACATATACTCGCTTGTTACAATTCCGGAGGACAACGAGCTCTTTCTCTCTGCTGGAAGAGGTATGATGCCCCGGGAAAAGCTTATCGGAAGAATACAGTCCATTGCACTTAAAAAGGAGTACAGGGGTATGGGGTATTCCTCACTTATGATAAATAAAGCTCTCGATACCTTTCTTGAGAAGGGAATAGAGAGCGTCTACATAGTATGCTGGAAACCGGGAGGGGTTCTCCCCCTCTCGAAGGCTCTCAGGGAGTGCGGCTTTACGTTTGTCTCCATAGTTGAGAATGCATGGTATAAAAATGAAAGACTTTACTGTCCGTACTGCCGTGGACGCTGTCACTGCAGTGGAGAAGTCTATATGAAGAAACTGACTGGAGAAGAGAAGAAATGAAGATCAGACTTCTACCCAAATTCATACTTTCGCTCTGTATCGTCGGCCTTGTGCTGACATTTGCGGTATCATTATTCGGATATCTGACGAGTAAGAGCTACCTTGAGGAGCTCTTCTCCGAGCGTGTAATGACGACAAGCAACGCCATTGCAAGAATGCTCGACATAGATGATGTGAAGACCGTCATCGGAGAGGGAGGAGAGAAGAGTGATGAGTACGGGAAGATGTACTCTCTCTTCAACACCCTCAAGAAGGACGGGAAGATAACCTACCTCTCCCTCGTCGTCCCCGATGAGGACAGCGTCACGTTCTACATAGATGCATTCGTCCCCGAGATGGGTGACGACCCGTCAGCCAGACTCGAGTACGGCTCCGATATACTCTACACAGATGCGGCCAATCCCGATGATCCTGAAGACTATGAAAAATATATAACCATCTGGAATGCCTACAGAGAGAACCGCGGGCTCGATAAGCCTCTTGTCACCGACAACAGCTACGGATACAACTACACCGGGATATCTGTAATACTGGACGAGAACGGGAAGGCTCTCGCGGAGATACAGTATATACTCGATATGAGTGAAGTCAGAAGTTACCTCAACTCCTTCCTTCTGAGGATGATTCTCATCTCATTCGGTGTGATTCTCCTCGTAATCATCGCCTATATATTCTTCATCCGCCGTATGGTGACAAAGCCGATCGGGGAGCTTACGGCATTTACAGAGGAGATTACCGCCACCGGTTCCTTCGAGAACAGGAGTATCGAAATCCGCACCGGGGATGAAATCGAGTCACTCTCCGAGTCTTTCAACTACATGCTTAAAGAGCTTGACGAGTACATAATAAACCTCAGGGAGGTAACCCAGGAGAAGGAGAGAATAGGGGCCGAGCTTGATGTTGCACGCCACATCCAGAAGAGTATGCTCCCCGCAATCTTCCCCGCTTTTCCGACCCATCCCGAGTTCGATATCTACGCCGTTATGACACCGGCGAAGGAGGTCGGAGGCGACTTCTACGACTACTTCTCAATTGATGAGAACCATATTGCGCTCGTGATGGCCGATGTCTCGGGTAAAGGTGTCCCGGCAGCCCTCTTCATGATGATTAGCAAGACCCTCATCAAGTCTGCAGCCCAGAACGGACTGGGCCCCGAAGAGATACTTGAAAAGGTAAACAACCAGCTCTGCGAGAACAACGAAGCGGAGATGTTCGTGACCCTCTGGCTTGGTATTCTCGAGATATCGACAGGAATCATGAGATGTGCCAATGCAGGCCATGAATTTCCTGTGATAAAACATAAGGGCGGGGAGTGGGAGCTCTATAAGGACAGACACGGCTTTGTTCTTGCGGGTATGGAGAACACAAAGTACAGGGAGTATGAACTTGTTTTCCACCCCGGAGACTCTCTCTTCGTCTACACCGACGGAGTTGCCGAGGCGACGGACAAAGAAAACAATCTCTACGGCCTGGAGCGTATGATTGGCGCTCTCAACAGGGCAGAGGGACTTTCCTCGAACGAGCTTCTCCGCTTCATCCAGTCTGATATCGACAGCTTTGTGGGGGAGGCCGACCAGTTCGACGATATAACGATGTTGACACTCAAGATAAAGGAGAGGGACGAGATGAATAAACAATTGACTGTAAAGCCGACAGGGGATAGAGTCGGTGAGGTGACGGAATTTGTAGAAAATATTCTTGAGGAGAATGATATCCCGTTCAAAACCATAGCCCAGGTCAATGTGGCTATCGACGAGATATTCTCCAACATCGCACTCTACAGCGGGGCCGACAGCGCTACTGTTACCTGCATTCTGAATGATGATGAGATAAAGGTCGAATTCACGGACAACGGGAAACCATATGACCCGACAGGGGCTGCAGACCCCGACACCACTCTTTCTGCAGACGAAAGGGAAATCGGCGGGCTCGGAATATTCATGGTGAAAAAGACCATGGATGACATCTCGTATGCATACAGGGACAACAAGAACATACTTACAATAAGGAAGGTGAGGAAATAGAATGAACGAGAAGATTTTCAGAAAATCAAGCATCGACAGGGTCAATTCCCCCGAAGAGCTCAATGATTATATAAAGGTTGCCAATCCAGGAGTATGGATCATCCTCCTTGCCGTCGTCTTCCTCCTCCTGGGGGTTGTCATATGGGGTGTATTCGGGACTATCGAGACGAAAAACGACACTGTGCTTGTCGTGGAGAACGGAAAGGCCGTCTGTTATATTTCTCCCGATGACATATCGTCCGTAAAGGTCGGGCAGAGTGTCTCATTCGACAACGGAGAGGGGACAATCGAGTCCATAGGAAAGACTCCTCTCGAGATAACGGATAAAAGTTCCGGTTATTTTCTCTTCCTTTCCGGCCTCAAGACTGGAGACTTTGTCTATGAGGCGGCTGTTTCTCTCTCCGGCGTAGAAGACGGTATATACCCGGCATCCATCACGGTTGAAAGTATCAATCCGATTTATTTTGTAATCCACTAGGGGGAATGAATGGAAAGAAAGAAGAAAGCACCTTCGTCTCCCGTCAAATGCGGGGTTGCAAAGGTTCCTGTCGTCATACAGCTCGAGGCACTTGAGTGCGGGGCGGCGTCACTTGATATGATTCTCGCCTACTACGGAAAGTGGATTCCACTCGAAGAGGTGAGAGCCGACTGTGGAGTCTCCCGTGACGGCTCGAATGCAAAGAACATCCTCAAGGCTGCAAGAAGCTACGGCCTTGTGGCCAAGGGCTACAGATACGAGCCGGAGATGCTGAAAAAAGAGGGGAAGTTTCCATGTATCATCCACTGGAACTTCAACCACTTCGTAGTCCTATGCGGTTTCAAGGGTAACAAGGCTGTCATCAACGACCCTGCCAAGGGTACGTACTCGGTTAGTATGGAGCAGTTCGACAAGTCATTTACCGGGATATGTCTCATGATGGAGCCGGGGGAGGATTTCGTGCCAGAAGGTAAGCCCAAGAGTGTTCTCTCCTTTGTAAAGAAGAAGCTCAAAGGCGCGGGATCCGCATTCGCCCTTGTCGTCATCACGACTGTGATAACATCCCTTATCGGGATAATTACCCCCGCCTTCTCGAATGTATTTGCAGACTATCTTTTAAGCGGGAAGAACCCCGGGTGGTTCGGTCCATTCATGTGGGGTATAACCGCACTTTCCATCATTCAGATAGTAATCCAGATCATCCAGGCGACATACTCGTTGAGGGTCAACGGAAAGATAGCTCTCGTTGCAGACAGCGAGTACATGTGGCATGTGCTGCGTCTCCCCATGGAATTCTTCTCACAGCGCATGGCGGGAGACATACAGGGAAGGCGGAGTCAGAATGCCTCGATAGCCGGAAGCATAATCCAGACCTTCGCTCCCCTCACAATCGAACTCTTCATGCTCTTTTTCTACCTCTTTGTAATGCTGAGGTACAGCATAGTGCTCTCCCTTGTCGGAATAGTTTCGGTATTCCTGAATATGGCCGTGAGCTCGTACATATCGAAGAAGAGAATCAATCTCACCCGTGTCTCGCAGCGTGACAGCGGCAAGCTTGCAGGAGCTACGGTTGCGGGGATAGAGATGATAGAGTCCATCAAGTCGTCGGGCGCGGAGAACGGCTACTTCGAGAAGTGGTCGGGTTACCAGGCGGCGGTGAATACGGCCCAGGTGAAGTTTACAAAGCTCAATGCCCGTGTCGGAATAATTCCGTCCGTAATTTCAATGCTGACAAACACTCTTGTATTGATGGGGAGTGTCTATCTCTGCCAGAAGGGAGAGTGGACTGTCGGTATGATAAGTGCCTTCTCGGGATTTCTGGGCTCATTCCTCTCTCCTGCAATGCAGTTCGTCTCAGCATCCCAGAGCCTCCAGGAGATGAGAACAAGCATGGAGAGAATCGAGGATGTCATGGAGTATCCGGCGGCTGTGCCGTATACTTCAAAGCCCCTTTCGGATGACGAGGAGTACGATAAGCTTACAGGAAGGATAGAACTCAGGAACGTCACATTCGGCTATTCGAAGCTCTCGGAGCCCCTCATCAGGGATTTCTCGATGACGCTTGAGCCGGGAGAGCGTGTCGCCTTCGTCGGCCCCTCGGGGTGTGGTAAGTCCACCCTGAGCAAGCTTATTTCGGGGCTCTACAAGCCATGGAGCGGGGAGATTCTCTTCGACGGTAAGCCCATCGATGAGATAAACCGCGCGGTATTCACCGGATCATTGTCTGTCGTAGACCAGGACATAATCCTCTTCGAGGACACGATTGCGAACAATATCCGCATGTGGGACAACTCCATCGAGGACTTCGAGGTCATTCTTGCGGCAAGAGATGCAAAGATACACGAGGACATAATGAAGAGGGACGGCGGGTACCAGTATAAGCTGATGGAGGGAGGAAAGGATCTCTCGGGAGGTCAGAGACAGAGACTCGAAATTGCAAGGGTTCTTGCCGAAGACCCGACCATCATCATTATGGATGAGGCAACGAGTGCACTCGATGCAAAGACGGAGTATGAGGTAGTCCAGTCCATCAGGAACCGCGGTATTACAACAATCGTCGTCGCACACCGCCTCAGCACCATCCGTGACTCCGACGAGATTATCGTACTGGACAGAGGTAAGGTCGTGGAACGCGGAACACACGACGAGCTGTATGCTCTGGGAGGAGTATATACCTCCCTTGTGTCCAATGAGTAAGGGAGGAGAGTATGGGTTGGTTTGACGAACAGATCAGAGAAAGAATACAGAGTGATGACGAGAGTTTTTCCTCCGCATTTGCAGCCATGTCCTCTCTTGTCATGGGAAAGCGTATTTCACGCTCTCTCGAGAGGAACAGGGAACAGACGGAGAATGCAATAAACGAAGTATTGAAGTACTACCGGGTGAAGAGAGTGGAGCTTCCCGACAACATCAGGGACATAAATGACCAGATAGATTACCTCATGAGGCCTTCGGGTGTCATGAAACGTACGGTTGTTCTTTCCGGTGAATGGTATAAGGATGCCCTTGGTGCGATGCTGGGCTCGAGAAAGGATGACGGGACGCCGGTTTCCCTCCTGCCGTCCGGGATTGGGGGATATAAATTCTACGACAGTGAGGAGGGAAAGTGGGTGAGAGTGACGAAAAAGACGGCACATCTCATCGATGAGGAGGCAATCATATTCTATAAGCCTCTTCCTCTGAAGAAGATAGGAGTGAAGGACCTCCTTCTCTACATCGTGGAATGCATGTCTCTTTCCGATTTTGTCTTTGTCGCTCTCGTGACCCTCGCCGGGTCGCTTGTGGGGCTCTTGACACCGAAGATCCAGAGGATAATATACGGTCCGGTAATCGAAGGAGAGAGCATTTCACTCCTCTTTGCCGTATTCGGCTTTCTCATTTTCGTGAGCCTCTCGCAGCTCCTGATAGGAACAGTGAAGAGCCTTGTTATGTCGCGCCTCGGAACCAGGCTCAACGTAGAGGTGCAGGCTGCAAGCATGATGAGGGTTCTCTCTATGCCTGCGTCCTTCTTCAAGGAGTACTCCTCAGGAGAGCTTACATCCCGTATGAGCGGAATAAACTCCCTCTGCTCGATGCTCGCCTCCACGATACTCTCCACGGGGCTGACATCTCTTTTTTCGCTTATTTACATAACACAGATGGTCCAGTACGGACCGGGACTGGTGGTGCCGGGACTCATAGTCATATTGGTGACCGTTCTCTTTTCCCTCATAACTACATTCGCCCAGCTCAGGATATCGAAAGAGCAGATGGAACTGGGGGCAAAGGAATCGGGACTCGAGTACTCGCTTCTCACGGGAGTGCAGAAGATACGTCTCAGCGGGGCTGAAAAGAGGGCCTTTGCAAAGTGGGCGGAGTCCTACACGAAGAGTGCAAGACTGAGCTACAATCCGCCTCTCTTTTTAAAGCTCAACG
>CAVJJV010000102.1:0-5025 GCA_963650055.1 Comamonas kerstersii
CTATTATATTTAAAAGATTTAAAGGCTGATAATTTTTTTCAGTCCAACTTGTAAACAGACATTGTAATGTGGTACAATTCTATATATTAAAATAATCACGCACGCGCGTGAGTAATCCGGATATAAGGGAATTATATGGAAGAAGAAAAGAAAATTGCGGGTCATACTGCAGATGAGCTCAAGGCGGAGCTGAAGGCAAGTACGGAGTATGATTCGTCGGGAATTACTGTCCTCAAGGGACTGGAGGCTGTAAGACAGAGACCCGGTATGTATATCGGTTCTACAGGTATCGACGGCTTGCATCATCTTGTCTACGAGGTCATAGATAACTCTATAGACGAGGCAATGGCCGGATACTGCAATGAAATCGGGGTCTCCTTTGAAAACGGTCCTCTCGGAGAAATATGTTCAGTCGAGGACAACGGAAGAGGTATCCCGGTCGATATACATCCGGGAGAAGGAAAAAGCGCACTGGAGGTCGTCCTCACGCAGCTTCATGCAGGGGGAAAGTTCGATCACAACGCCTATAAAGTTTCGGGAGGTCTCCACGGTGTAGGTGTTTCATGTGTAAACGCACTCTCCGACTGGATGGAAGTTACAGTCTACCGTGCTCCGAATGTCTACCGCCAGGTCTACAGCAGGGGTATTCCCCAGACAGAGGTTACAGTCATAGGAAGTACAGAACGGACAGGTACGACAGTCAGGTTCACCCCGGACTTCACGGTCATGGAACCAAATTCCTTCGACTACGAGACACTTTCGAGGCGTTTCAGGGAACTCAGCTATCTCAACAGGGGAATCACCATCTCCGTATGTGATAAAAGAGGAGTTGAGGAGAAGAAGGAGACCTTCCATGCAGACGGAGGACTCTCCAGCTATGTAAAATACCTTAATGAGTACAAGACTGTGCTCTCTGACCCGATTTCACTTGACGGCGAGTCTACTACGGAGAAGAACGGCCAGGGAGATCCCGTATCAATCGAGGTTGCCATACAGTACAACGATAAGTTCGACGAGAAGGTTGTCACCTTCGTCAACAACATCAATACAAGAGAGGGTGGAACCCATCTTTCAGGTTTCAAGGCAGCTCTATCAAGGTGTTTCAACAACCAGCTGAAGAACAGCCAGAAGTATATGAAGATCTATTCGGGCTCTCTCGACAGCAAGGATATTGCAGAGGGTCTTACTGCCGTAATAAGCGTAAAGATTCCCAATCCACAGTTCGAGGGACAGACCAAGATGAAACTCGGCAACTCTGCAGTCAAGGGTATAGTCGATTCACTTGTCTACGAGAAGCTGACGAACTACTTTGATGAATTTCCCGATGTGCTGGATAAACTTCTGAACAAGGTTACCCAGGCAGCTCTCGGGCGTGTTGCCGCACAGAAGGCAAGAGACAATATCCGCAAGAAGAATGATATCGGAGGACTTCCGGGAAAGCTTGCCGACTGTTCGATGCATAATCCGGAGCAGTGTGAGCTCTTCATAGTAGAGGGAGATTCTGCCGGAGGATCTGCCAAGAGCGGAAGAGACCGTAATTTCCAGGCTATCCTCTCCCTCTGGGGCAAGATGCTCAATGTAGAGAAGGCCCAGGAGGCCAAGGTTCTCAACAACGAGAAACTTCTTCCGATTATCCAGTCGATTGGTGCCGGGATAACGCGTTACAATGCCGGTTCCGTTACGGAGGACGAGGAAGAGAACGGAGAGAAAAAGGAAGACAAGCTCTTCGATATCAACAAGGTCAGATACCATAAGATCATCATCATGGCTGATGCCGATGTCGACGGAAGCCACATCCGTACTCTCCTATTGACATTCTTCTACCGCTATATGAGGCCGATAATCGACAGCGGTTATGTTTACTTTGCAATGCCTCCTCTCTATAAGTTCTCGGGTCCGAGAATCAATAAGCCCATCTACGCCTATACAGAGGAAGAGAGGGCCGAGAGACTTGCTGAGGCTGTCCAGCTGACGGGAGACGTGAACAAGGTTGCCGTACAGCGCTACAAAGGTCTTGGAGAGATGAACCCCGAGCAGCTCTGGGAGACTACAATGAATCCAGAGACGAGAATGCTCGGCAAGGTGCATCTCAAGGACGCAGAGGAAGCTGACAGAGTCTTCTCCATGCTTATGGGAGAGGAAGTCGAGCCCAGACGTGAGTATATAGAGCAGAATGCTACATATGCCCAGAATATCGACATTTAACAGGAGAGAGATATGGACGATAACAACGAAAATACAATCATCCCGGATTCTACTGAAGAAAAGCAGGAGACAAGACCGGGTGCAATTCTTACATTCGATCTCTCAGACCAGATGAAGAAGAGCTACATAGACTATGCAATGTCGGTTATAGTCTCCCGTGCTCTTCCTGATGCCAGGGACGGTCTCAAGCCTGTACACAGAAGAATTCTCTACTCCATGTGGGATATGGGAATCAGATACAATACGGCCAACAAGAAGTGTGCCCGTATCGTCGGTGATGTACTCGGTAAGTACCATCCGCACGGAGATGCATCGGTCTATGATGCACTTGTCCGTCTTGCCCAGGATTTCTCCCTCAGATACCCCGTAGTCTTCCCCCAGGGAAACTTCGGATCGATAGACGGTGACCCGCCTGCGGCAATGAGATACACCGAAGCCAGAATGGCCAAGGTCGGCGAGGAGATGATGGCCGATATCGGGAAGGACACAGTTGACTTCATGTCCAACTATGATGAGTCCCTCACCGAGCCTGTTGTTCTCCCTGCAGCTTTCCCGTTCATGGTATGTAACGGTTCCTCGGGTATTGCAGTCGGTATGGCTACGAATATGGCTCCCCATAACCTCAATGAGGTTGTAGACGGCATATGCGCCCTGATTGACAATCCCGATATATCAATCGAGGAGCTTACAGAGTTCGTTAAGGGTCCTGACTTTCCTTCTGCAGGTACAATCCACGGAAAGAAAGGCATCATGGAAGCCTTTATCACAGGTAAGGGAAAGATTGTCATAAGATCGAAGTATGAGATAGTAGATGCAGATCCACACAGCAAGGATGATCTCAATAAGACACATACTGCAATCTATTTCACAGAACTTCCTTATCAGGTGAACAAGGCGGAACTTGTCAAGAAGATAGATGACTACCGCAAGGACGGCGTAATACCGGGAATAGCCCAGATCAAGGACCTTTCCGGCAGGGACGGCCTGAGAGTCGCTGTATATCTCAAGCAGGATGCCGTTGCGAACATCGTATTGAATATGCTCTGGCAGAAGACTGCCCTGCAGTCCAACTTCAATATCTACAATCTTGCGCTTTATAACGGTGCCCCGAAGCTTTTCAATCTCAAGGAGATGCTCCAGGTCTATATAGACCACAGGGAAAGCGTAATCGAGCGCAGAACACGCTTCGACTTGAAGAAGGCTAAGGAAAGAGAACATGTTCTCCTTGGATTGAAGATAGGTCTCGAGAATATCGACGAAGTAATTGCAATCATCAAGGCAAGTCCGGACAACACCGCTGCATCTCTCGAGCTGCAGAAGAAACTCCAGCTCAGCCAGATACAGGCAGATGCCATCATCGATATGAAACTCGGTAAACTGAGCCATCTTGAAACAGACAAGATCCTCGACGAACTTGCTGAAATCGAAAAGAGAATCAGTGAATACGAGTACATACTCAGTGACAGGCTCCACGTACTTGAGGTCGTCAAGAAGGAAATCAGAATCATCGGCGAGAAATACGGTGATGAGAGAAGAACCCGCATAATCGAGCATGAGCTTGATGATGCCTCCCCGGAGGATTTCATCAAGAAGGAGGAAGTTGTTGTAAATATCACGAAGAAGGGATTTGCAAAGAGACTCTCCGCTACTGAATACAAGGCTATCGGAAAGGGCGGCAAGGGAAATATCGGGGCGAAACTCACAGACGGTGACTATGTCGACCATCTTTTCACCTGTTCCTCTCACGATATCCTGACCTTCATCACCAACAAGGGTAAGGCTTACTACATCAAGGCATATGAAATTCCTGAAAGTGCAAAGACAAGTAAGGGTGCGAATATGAAGAACTTCCTCAAGATAGAAAACGAGGAAAAGATCACATCAGTCATCAACTTCAAGCCTGAGGATATAAACAACGAAACATACCTCATGATGGTCACAAAGTTCGGGGTTACAAAGCGTGTGGAGATGACAGAGTTCAGAAATGCCAAGACAAAGGGTGTCAAAGCCATTCTGCTTGATGAAAACGATGAGCTTGTCGAGACACTCATGGTCAGAGACGGTGATGAAATAATGTTCATCTCAAAAAGCGGAAAAGGCCTGAGGACAAGCGTTGATGATGTAAGAGCAATGGGAAGAGCCGCCCGCGGTGTCAAGGCTATGAAGCTTCTCGGAGATGATGAGATTGTCTCTGCAGTAAAGGTGGAGAACGACAAGAATATCCTTCTTCTTACAGAGCTCGGGAAGGGTAAGAGAACCTCATTCGACAACTTCATGCCTCATGCAAGAGGAACGATGGGACAGAGAATCTACTCCCTCAATGAAGACGATAAGGTTGTAGGTGCCGTTTCCGTCACGGACAACGATGACGTCATCCTGATTACAATGATGGGCCAGGTGCTCAGAGTTGCCGTTACTAATATAAGCAACCAGGGAAAGAATGCATCAGGCGTCATAGTTGCAAAGTTCAAGAAGAAGAACGACCGCGTGAACGCTCTCGATGTTACTCTTCACGAAGAGGAACCGGAGTCGGAAGAGGAAGCTCAGACTGACGACAGCGAAAGCTGAAATACCTAGAGTTGATTTTATGCCCGGGGAAACCCGGGCAATTTCTTTACACCCGAAAAAGAAAAGCATCTTATGCGGAAATACGGACCTGAAATCTAACCTATCTGATAGGATAGAATAGAAGCGGAAGTACAAGTGAAACTGTAACTATAGATAGTAACGCCTATCTGTATTCTTCCACACATCTACTTACTATATAAAGAATTATATAGAGAATGTTAAGGCTATAACTGCTGTGAGAAATTAAAATCA
>CAVJJV010000103.1:0-3668 GCA_963650055.1 Comamonas kerstersii
AAAGCCGTCTGTCGGAAGAGAGATAGCAAAGAATCTGAACTGCTTCATCAAATGTAATGGATATACGGAAGGGGATGAGTATGTCGTCACCTGGGCTCTGGGCCATCTTGTAGAGCTCGCACCGCCCCAGCACTACTCGGAGAGCTATAAGCGCTGGTCTCTTAAAGACCTTCCCATGCTTCCGGAGAAACTCGAGGAGACTGTCATCGAAGAGACAAAGGATCAGTACAGGGTAATCGAGAAACTCCTCTCGAGGGATGATGTTTCATCCGTCGTCATCGCAACCGATGCAGGAAGAGAGGGGGAGCTTGTTGCAAGGTGGATTCTGAAGGAAGCGGGATGGAACGGAAGGTGTGAAAGGCTCTGGATTTCAAGTCAGACCCAGAAGGCCATCAAGGAGGGTTTTCTCTCCCTCCGCCCAAGTGATGAATATGATAATCTCTATCATGCCGCGGAGTGCAGGGCCCAGGCAGACTGGTATGTGGGGATGAACGTGACGAGGGCCCTTACATGCTTCTATGACGCAAAGCTCTCGGCGGGAAGGGTGCAGACTCCGACGCTTGCACTGATGACAGAAAGGGAGGACGAGATAGAGAGGTTCCTCGGCTCCTTCTATTTCTCTTCTCGTGCCTCCTTCGGACTCTTCAGTGCCTCGTATTACCCTGATGAGAATTCCATCCGCTTTACAGACGAGACCCTCGCTTCCGATATGGAGACATGGAAGGGAAAGAAGGGAAGAGTGGTATCGATTGTGAAGGAGGAGAAGAGTGAAGAGGTTCCTCTTGCCTATGACCTGACGGAGCTCCAGAAGGATGCCAACATATCATACGGATTCTCTGCCAAGGAGACACTCGATACACTCCAGAGGCTCTATGAAGTACATAAGATAGTAACATACCCCCGCACCGACAGCAGATGCATCACCCCCGATATAATCCCGACGCTCCGGGAGAGAATCAAAGCCATACGTGACACGGAATTCTCGTATGTAGTTGACGAGTACCTCACATCCGGGTACAGGGAGGACAATCCGAGATTCGTCAATGCCTCTCTTGTCAGCGACCACCATGCAATCATTCCCACAGAGGAGAAGGTTAATCTCTCATCTCTTGGCGAGAACGAGAAGAAGCTCTGGAGGCTTATTGCACTCAGATTTCTAGAAGTACTCGGTGGAGACTACATCTACGAGACAACGACAGTGAAGGTTGATGTCGAGGGATATATCTTCCTTTCGCGCTTTACGACTCCCCTCAGAAAAGGTTTCAGAAGTGTCTCTGAGAGCATAAAGATGAATACCGGGTCTTTTGATGACACGACACTTATAAATACTCTCAAGGAAGGTGATGAACTGACGGTGGTCAATATAAAGGTGAAGAAAAGCTCGACGACTCCCCCGGAGCGCTATACCGATGCAACGCTCCTCTCTGCAATGGAACATGCAGGAAGGTTTGTCGATGATGTATCTCTGAAGGCCAACCTCTCCTCCGGACTGGGAACCCCTGCAACGAGAGCCGACATAATCGAAAAGCTGGTCCAGAACAGATACGTCGAGAGAGACGGTAAGTACTTTGTTCCGACACCGAAGGGCAGGGAGGTCGTGAGACTGGCTCCGGAGCTCCTGAAATCCCCGTCCCTCACCGGCGTATGGGAGGGAAGACTCGAGCGCATAAGTAAAGGTCTCGAGGACCCGGATCTATTCATCAGGGATATAAAGAAGACTGCATCGGAGCTTGTAACAATTGTCGAGAAATCGAATCTCATATTCGAACCGAAGTTCGGCGACACAAAGAAATGCCCCTACTGCGGCAGCGACATGATGAAGAGTACAGACACGGACGGATCCGTGCACTATATATGTCAGAAGCTCTCATGTCTCTATGAAGAGAGATGGGTGAAGACAAAGGTCAAATCAGAAGCCTCGAAAGAGAAGAAGACACTCTCTACAACCGAAAATGGAAAGATCAAGGTTGTACTCAGAAAGAACCCCGCCCGTGTTGTCACACCTGTCGTCTACGAGACGAAGATGGAAGTCGTGAGGGAGAGTAAACGTAAATACAGAAGGAATGAAAAGACAGAAAGAAGCGATACTGCACGCCTTTCCTCCTATTCTTCATCCTCCTCGTCAGGTTCGACGATGGCTGATTTCTTCCGCCTCTCAAAAGAGCGCGAGGAAGAGAGAAGGAATAGAAAGAAGAAATGATCATCCACGGTATACAGAAGCTTACCCTTGTCGATTATCCGGGAAAGTGCGCATGCATACTCTTTTCCGGTGCATGTAATTTCCGCTGCCCGTTCTGCCAGAACGGAAGCCTTGTGCTCCATCCGGAGAGTGAACCTGTAATATCAGAAGAGGAGATTTTCTCGTTTCTCAAAAAGCGCAGGAACATGCTCGAGGGTGTCGTCGTGACGGGAGGGGAGCCTACAATCAACTCGGATTTGATCCCGTTTCTCGGCCGTATCAAGGATCTCGGCTACTCTGTCAAGCTCGATACGAACGGCTATCTGCCGCATGTTCTCAAGGCTGCCGTTGAAAGCGGCTATGTGGACTATGTCGCAATGGACATCAAGACGAGCCTTGACGAGTACGATAAGCTCTCCGGCGTCGTAACCGACACGTCCCGGATAAAGGAGAGCATAGATTTTCTCCTTGAGGGGATAGTTGACTATGAATTCAGGACAACGGTCGTCGGGGAGCTACACAAGAGAGAAAATTTTGAAAAAATCGGTGAAACAATCAAGGGCGCCAGAAGGTATTTCCTGCAATCCTTTGTCCAATCGGAAGATACCATCATGAAAGGCTTCACATCCCCGTCTCTCTCCGAGCTTGAGAGCTATGTTGAATTACTTAATTGTTATATAGAAAATGTATCAATAAGAGACAGGTAAATACGCTACATATAGCGTAGTTGAAAATTCGACACGCTTTATACAGTATTTTCCCTCTTGCAAATAGAAATAAGGTATGATACCTTTTCCGCATCAGGAGAAAATTCTATGTACAGTGTAGTTAAACGCGACGGAAAAGAAGTTCCATTCGATATCTCGAAGATCAGAACAGCAATCAAGAAGGCATTCTCATCCATCGAGAAGGAATATGATGATAATATTGTTGACTTTATAGCTCTCAAGGTCACATCCGACTTCCAGAACAAGGTCAGGGAGAGCAGAATCAGCGTTGAAGATATCCAGGACTCTGTCGAGAGGGTGCTTTCCCAGGCAGGCTACGAGGATGTCGCCAAGTCCTATATTCTCTACAGAAAGCAGAGGGAGAGAATCAGGAACATGAAGAGTGCAACACTCGACTACAAGAGTGTTGTCGACAATTATCTAAAGCTCAACGACTGGAGGGTCAAGGAAAACAGTACCGTAACATATTCAGTGGGCGGCCTCATCCTCTCCAACAGCGGGGCTATCACAGCCAACTACTGGCTCAGTGAGATATATGACGACGAGATTGCGTCGGCACACCGCAACTGCGATTTCCACATCCATGACCTCTCGATGCTTACAGGTTACTGTGCAGGCTGGTCCATCAAGCAGCTCATCCAGGAGGGACTGGGCGGTCTTCCGGGAAAGATTTCCTCTTCTCCTGCTAAGCATCTTGCCACCCTCTGCAACCAGATGGTCAACTTCCTCGGAATCCTCCAGAACGAGTGGGCCGGTGCTCA
>CAVJJV010000103.1:3678-6471 GCA_963650055.1 Comamonas kerstersii
CGGTGCTCAGGCATTCAGTTCATTCGATACTTACCTTGCACCTTTCGTCAAGGTCGACAATCTCAGCTTCGACGCCACGAAGAAGTGCATCGAATCCTTCGTCTACGGCGTGAACACCCCCTCGAGATGGGGTACCCAGGCACCATTCAGCAACATAACCCTCGACTGGGTCTGCCCGGAGGATATGAAGAACATGCCGGCAATCGTCGGTGGAAAGGAACAGGATTTCACATACGGCGACTGCCAGAAGGAGATCGACCTCGTCAACCGTGCATTCATCGAAGTGATGATCGAGGGGGACAGCGAGGGAAGGGGCTTCCAGTATCCTATTCCCACATATTCAATTACAAAGGATTTCGACTGGTCTGAGACGGAGAACAACAAGCTTCTCTTCACCATGACGGCAAAGTACGGTACTCCGTATTTCTCGAACTACATCAATTCCGACATGAACCCGAGTGATGTCAGGAGTATGTGCTGCCGTCTGAGACTCGATCTGAGGGAACTCAGAAAGAAGACGGGAGGCTTCTTCGGCTCCGGAGAGTCGACAGGCTCCATCGGGGTCGTTACAATCAACATGCCCCGTCTTGCCTATGCTGCAAAGGACAAGGAAGACTTCTACAGGAGACTCGACCGCCTCATGGATATTGCGGCAAGGTCCCTCAAGGTCAAGAGAACGGTTATCACAAAGTTCCTCAACGAGGGGCTCTATCCGTACACCAAGAGATATCTCGGAACATTCGACAACCACTTCTCGACAATCGGTCTTGTTGGTATGAACGAAGCATGTCTCAATGCCAACTGGCTCAGATGCACGATAGCGGAAGAGAAGGGACAGGAGTTTGCAATCGAGTGTCTCAACCACATGAGAAACAGACTCAGCGACTACCAGGAGGAGTACGGAGATCTCTACAACCTCGAGGCTACCCCGGCAGAGAGCACATCATACAGATTCGCTAAACACGATGTCGAGCAGTTCCCCGATATAATAACGGCATCCTCGGATGACAGGAGCCCGTACTATACGAACTCCTCCCATCTTCCCGTCTCGTTTACATCAGATGTCTTCGATGCACTCGATATCCAGGACAGGCTCCAGACTCTCTACACTTCCGGTACGGTTTTCCATACCTTCCTCGGAGAGAAGCTTCCCGACTGGAAGGCTGCTGCTACACTTGTAAAGAAGATAGCGGAGAACTACGAGCTTCCCTACTATACGCTCTCCCCGACGTATTCCGTCTGCTCGGAGCACGGATATCTTGCAGGAGAGGTATATGAGTGCCCTGTATGCAGGAGAAGAACGGAAGTCTACTCCCGTATAACCGGATACTACCGCCCGGTACAGAACTGGAATGTCGGAAAAGCAGAAGAATTCAAGGAAAGAAAGGAGTATGATATCCCGACTTCAAGAATGAAGAAAAAGACATTGTCAAAAGAAACTATTGCAGAAAAGAATGAGAACACCCCTGCCGATGGTTTGATGCTTTTCACGACAAAGACATGTCCCAACTGTCCTCGTGCCAAGAAGGCCCTCTCGGACGCCGGACTTGATTATACCCTCGTAGATGCCGAGGAGCAGCCGTCCCTCACCGGGAAGTACGGAATAAAGAGCGTCCCCGCTCTTGTCGCTGACGGTAAGGTGATTACCGGTATCGGCCCCGTAATGGCCTGGGTCAAGGGCAGCAGAGCTAATGCAGGCTGAGTACAATAATTGATAATATGGCCTATTCTCTGGTAAGGGGAGCAGGCCATTTATTTTGCATTCATATGCTTTACTCTTCGGTATATAATGAATTAGCGGGGTAAATAATGACTGGAAAAACAAAACACATACTTTCTATATCCATTACGGCTCTTATCCTTGTTGTACTTATGGCATTCTTACTTGTCGAGTATAAGACGAACTACAGAAAGACTGAGGTTTTATCGTCTTCCCGCGGTGTCTATCGACTCTCAATATATATGATAGGGGAGCCTCAGTTTCCATACGGTTATACGAAGTGGGGATTCTCCCTATACAAGAGTAAGACTAAAATTACATCAGAATCCCTCTCCCTCCTCAATGACGGAAAGATTGTTACAGAAGACAATTTCAGTGTTGAATGGACAGAGAAAACAGTGACTATCACTGCATCCGGCTCCGAGCAGGAAGATATAAAATTTGTTGTATCTTTGCAGAATTAGACAATATCAAAAGAAACAAGACGTGTTTCAGGTGCATAATTTTGCATATTGGACATTATCAAAAGAAACAAGACTGTTTTCTGTGCTTAATTTTGCGTTTCTTAGACAAAACCAAAAGAAACATTTTCGTTAAACGCAGAATTCCCTGTCTGAGTGAGAATAGATATTTGTCGCCTGCCATGCGACCTTGAAGTGAGAATTTTCCTTTATGATGAATTATAGATTAACAAAGGAGATTGTCATGACGCTTAAGAAGTTGTTTTCTCTCAGTGTATTTTTATTTCTGCTGCTTATGGTATGCTCTGCCGGGAAAGTGGAGCTGGAGGATTTGAAATATTCTTTTGTCCTTCCCGATTCATACTCGACGGAAAGAAAGAACACTTCCTCCGGGTATCAATATTTCACGGCACGGCACCCTCAGGATACAATAGTGATGACAGTTACTTCTGCTTCTTACAGCGGAAAGAGCTTTGACTTTATGAGCGGGTCGGAGATTCAGAAGCTTGAAGAGTCAATGCAGGCTCAGGTCAGGGCTTACGGCTTCACTGTCGTCGGATGCGTCTCTTATACTTCAAACGGGATTAATTTCCTCAAATATGAAATTAAGCC
>CAVJJV010000104.1:0-6224 GCA_963650055.1 Comamonas kerstersii
TCCCATAGCCATGCAATACTTTTTTGACCCGTTTTCCATAACGTTTTATCAATATTTTGACCCGTTTTCCATCAGGTCCTTTCATGTTTGCACAGGAAATTATATTTCAGAAATGATTTGTATCACCACTGGTGAGACAATTCCAGGCAGTTTCATCAGACAGACTGAAGATATCCCGTACCTGTCAGACGGTAAGATCCGGATCCCTGCCGTCATCAAAGTAATGACAGAGATCCTCCGGCTTGAAGATTCCCTTGTCCGTGACTATACCTGTTATGAGCTCCGGCGGTGTCATATCGAATGCGGGGTAATAGCCCTTGACGCCTTCCACGGCGGTTCTCCTCCCCATTGCATATAGTGTCTCGTCCGGATTTCTCATCTCTATTGTGACCGTATCGAAGGTGGGGTGCCCGATATCAGGGGCCCCGGTTATGTATACGGGTACGCCGAAGTATCCGGCACATATAGCTATCTGGCTCGTCCCCACCTTATTGAAGACGTATCCGTCCACACTTATTGCATCGGCAGCGCATGTAAAGACATCAACGTCCTCCTTAGCCATCACATAGGCCGGCATGTTGTCTGTTATGAGTGTCACATCGAATCCCATCTGGGCGGCAACGGTACTTGTAAACCTTGCTCCCTGGAAGAAGGGACGGGTCTCCGGAGAGAATAGACGGATGGGGTTATTACGTCTTCTGCACTCCCTCAGCATCAAGCCGAGCACGGTCTCGGCGTAGCACTGTGTCATCACAGTTCCACCTTGAGGAAACTTATCAACAAGGTTATGTGCTATCCTGTCGACTCTTTCATAGCGCTCGTTGTTCATCAATACGACAAAGTCCCTCACTGCATAGTCGGCGCTCTTTCCTTCCTCAACGGCCCTGATGGCAACGGGAATGCACTTCTCGGTAAGGGAGAACATCCTCTTCTGTGTTGTCGGGCGGGAAGAGGAGATAATGAGGGATGCCTTCTTCAGATACTCTTCGGTATCCCTGAGTGACATACCGCGCGAAAGGAATGCTGCAAGTGCCATTCCCATTGGAGCAAGTGTGTAGGGTCCGGTGGACTGTGTCACCATATTCTTTATTGCACCGGCTACGTCCTCGACAGTGCGGCATACAACGAACTCCGTCTTCTCCGGATATACTCTCCTGTCGAGAACTCTTACTTCCCCGTTGTCATACCATGCAACATTCTCATACTGCAACATGAATGCCAGGTCTTTATCCTGTCTCTCCATTTACTTCCTCCCGGGAATAGCTGTAATTTCCCTTTTTTATCGGTCTATAGATAGTGAAGAACATTGTAGCATAGCATGCCGATGCCCCGATGAGCTGACTCAACGCCTCGGCATAGAAGACACCCTCGACACCCAGCCCGATTCTCGGAAGGATGAGAATGAGCGGAAAGACAAGAAAGACCTTCCTCAGGAGGGAGAAGAATACGGCATTCTTCGGCCTGTTGAGAGCAACGAATGTCGTCTGCCCGGAGGACTGCAGGCTCATCATGAAGAATACGGCGAAATATATCCTCATCGGTGTGATTGTTATATTCAAGAGCTCCCTGTCCGGAGTGAAAATGCCGATCAGAAACTGTGGAAATGACATGACGAAGGCCCAGGCAAGGAGAGCATAGGAGAATGAGGAGAGCGTCATCACCCTTATGGTCCTGCATACTCTCTCCCCGTTCCCCGCCCCGTAGTTGTATCCCATGACGGGCTGGGAGGAACTCGTGAGGCTCTGTATCGGAAGAGAGACCATCTCGCGTGTGGAGTTTATGATGCTCATGGCCCCGATATAGAGTGTAGAGCGGGAGCCGCCGAAAGTACGTATCGTAATGTTCGACGCAGCCTGTGTAATCGAATTCGTCATCTTGAACATGAATCCCGATATCCCCAGCTTGAGTATTCTCTTCAATATACCTCTGTCGAGGACAAGACGGTCAAGCTTCAGTGTCGATTTCTTCCCTCTTAGAAATGAAATCACCCAGAGCGAGGAAACGGCCTGGCTGATAACTGTCGCTACTGCAGCACCTTTGACGCCGAGGGAGAATACATAGATGAAGAGAGGGTCCAGAATGGTGTTGAGCACAGCTCCTATTACTACTGTCATCATTCCCGTTCCGCCGTATCCCTGCATGGTGATGAAGGAGTTGAAACCTACACTTATAAGGACGAAGACCGACCCCAGCACATAAATGGAGAAATAATCAACGGCATACCCTATCGTAGTATCATCGGCACCCATAGCATAGAGGAGAGGAGTGCGGAAGAGAAAGAGTACAAGAGTCAGGACCATTGCGGTAATCAGGGAGAAGGTGAAGGCCGTCTCCATGATGAGGCCGGCTTCTCTGTCGTTTCCCCTTCCCCTCTCGATTGCAGCAATAGGAGATGCTCCCGAAGAAATAAGCGAGGGGAATGCACTAATGAAGCTGATGAGGGGGAAGACGACACCGACGGCGGAGAGGGCAAGCGTTCCCTCGGATGGCATATAGCCTATGTACATCCTGTCAACTACACTGTAGAGAAGGTTCACGAGCTCTGCAAAGAGTGTCGGAACTGCGAGTGTGAGAATATGGCGCGTAATGCTGCCTTCCGAGTAATTACCCTTAGTCATCTTCCGGAATATCCTCCGGAGAGAGATTGATGTAAGTACAGAAGCGGATCGGATAGCCGTTGTCGATTATTCCGCCGCTGCTCTCCTCTTCTTTCCAGTTATCCATCTCGTCGAGGTTCGGAAAGAATACCTCGGCCCCGCCGTCCGCATCGACCTTTGTAAGGAGAACCTTATTGCAGTAGGGAAGCATTGTCCTGTACATCATAGCGCCCCCTATGATGAATACGTCCTCAGGGTTGTATTTCCTTATTTCACCAAAGAGCTCGGGGAGGGATTCAACCACCCTGTATCCCTCTCTCTCCCCCTTCTCTCTGTCGCCTCCCGGCCAGAGCACGATGTTCGTTCTCTTCTTAAGGGGCTTTCCCCCCGGAAATGAGAGAAGAGTATTCGAGCCCATAACGACAACCTTTGAAAGGGTTTTCTTCCTGAAAAAAGCCATATCGAGCGGAAGGCGGAACATCAAATCGTTCTTTCTTCCAATCCCCCAGTTTCTGTCACAATGTAGAATCGCCTGCATGATATCCTCTTAGATTGCAACCTCTATATCATACTTCTTCGGGTTGTATTTATAGCCGGTAAGTGTGAAGTCGTCGGGGGTGAACGAGTAAAAATCCGTCTTCTCACTGTTCATTCTGAACTCCGGAGCGGAATATCTTATACCCTCGATTATCTCCTTGACGATGGGGATATGGCGGTCGTAGATGTGGGCGTCCGCAATGACGTGTACAAGCTCCCCCGCCTCGAGTCCGCTCACATATGCCATCATATGCATCAGGACGGCATACTGGACGACGTTCCAGTTGTTTGCCGTGAGCATATCCTGACTCCTCTGGTTGAGTATTCCGTTGAGTGTATGTCCAGAGACATTGAATGTCATGGAGTACGCACAGGGGTAGAGAGCCATCTCGGAGAGGTCATGGTGGTTATAGATATTCGTCATTATACGCCTTGACTGGGGGTTGTTCCTGAGGTCGTAGAGCACCCTGTCGACCTGGTCGAAGTCACCCTCCTTATAATGGTGCTTCACACCAAGCTGATAGCCGTACGCCTTCCCGATCGATCCCGTCCCGTCGGCCCAGCTGTCCCAGACATGAGACTTGAGGTCATGGATGTTGTTGGATTTCTTCTGCCAGATCCAGAGCATCTCGTCTATTGCCGACTTCATGTAGGTACGGCGTATTGTAAGAATCGGGAACTCCTCTCTGAGGTCGTATCTGTTTACGATTCCGAACTTCTTCACAGTGTGTGCCGGAGTGCCGTCACTCCAGCGGGGACGGACGGGGAGGTTCTCGTCCGAAACACCCGAGGAGAGAATCTCTCTGATGTTTGCAATAAAGATGTCATCAGCTCTGCTCATATCTAATTCCTATTCAATTTTTCCCTTATATACTCAAGCCACCGCCTCAACCTGCCGCCTGAGGATGTCTTCTTCACATCCTCCGCCGCGGCTTCCTCCGTTATATAAGCATCCTGCCTCTTCATCTCGTCCCAGCGTCTTACGAGCCACATGTAGATATCGGCTTCGGTCTGACCGGGAAAGAGGGAGAGAAGATGCTTCTCGTCGAGGGCATCGACTATGGGCTTATATACATTGTTATACCAGCTAACGGCACCTTCTTCAAATGACAATGTCCTCTCGATGTGCTCGTTTATGTAATATTTATGGACGAGGATGTGGTTCACCATCTCCGGGTAGGACCCGGGAGCGGTGAATACGATTCTGTCCATCGGAAGATAAGTCGGGTTGTACTGTTTGATGAACTGCTCCCGCTCCCACTCCACTACACGCCTTTTGATCTCGTTGAGAGTCATCCCCTCCTCAAGCTTTATGTGGCTTGTGAGCTCCACGACCTCTGCGTCTATGAACTCCTGCCCCTTCATCCTCGCAACCGACACCCTGTGGTTCCCGTCCCTGACGAAGTACCACTCCCCGAGTTTGTAGACGCTGATGGGAGGAAGAGGTACATCCTCAAGCCTTGCTCTGTCTATGTTCTCCCATCTCTTCTGGAGACTTGAGTTCTTCGGAGCGAAGGCCGAAGAGAAGTCGTTGTATCTGTTCTCACTTCCGATGATATTCTTCACCGGTATCGTCATCATCCCCTTGTATGACTGGCTCTCCGGCTTTATGAGTTTCGTGACTTCGTAGAACGAAAGGAGATTGGGGTTCTTCCACCTGAATGTCGAGAACACCCTCTGAAGCCTCGCCTTCCTCCGGGCACGGATGAAATCATCCACAAGTTCCATGTTATTGACCACAGTCACCTCCGGGAAGAGTATCATCATCGAGAAGGTATGATGCATAGACATTGATTATCTTCGTCTCCCCCCTCACTATAACACGGTTCTGGTTCCTGTCCTCAAGATGAACGTGTCCATGGAGAACATACCGGGGTTTGAAATAATCGATGAATGAAACGAATGACTTGAATCCCCTGTGGCATAGATCGGGTCCGTCGCCGAGAGCATACGGAGGCGCATGCGTGAGGAGGATATCGAGATAGCGCCCGTAGCGCATCTTGTTGTAGAGAAGAGCAGGAACGAGCTTTAGGATTCTCATCCTCATCTCCCTCTCGGTATACTGACTCTCCCCGCCGTTATAGGCCATGCTTCCCCCGAGCCCCGCAACGAGGAGCCCGCTTCTCTCGTCGCGGTAAGAGCGACCGTCTATCATGAAGCCGTAAAAATCACCGAGATACTCATTCACGTCCCTCTTCATTGCACTTCTGAAATCCCTGAGGTTGTGGTTCCCGTAGACATAGCAGAGGTCGCTCTTGAGCATCGTTGAGGCATAGTCATAGCTTTCGAGAGGTATGTCGCCGGCGGAGAGAATCAAATCGACACTCCCGTATATATCCCTTACTTTCGGGGAGAATGCGGGAGAAAGCGTCGTATCTGAAATGCAGAGTATCCTCATGGCGAAAGTATACAGGAAAAGAGGAAGGAATACACTACCCGGAAACAGCCCCCTCGCTTTGATAAGCTTACTTCATCAATTATCCTCTTATTTGACAAAGTTTCTTTATCAAATATTGGACAAAATGACATAACAGGGGTAATATTAAAGCAGAGGTACCGGAATGAATATAGAGGAGATGCGGCAAAAGATACTTTCAGATAGAGAGCTCTTAACTATTCATGACTACTTTGAGAGAGACTTTCACATAAAGGAAGTCAGGGGAATGGCGACATGCATTGTCGGCGCCCGCCGCACAGGAAAAACGTCGTATCTAAAGAAGTATGCCGCAGATCTTGTTGAAAAAGGGCTGGATATAAAGAAAATCTGCTACCTGAGTTTCTTCACTTCCGACGATATGTCTTTCCCCTTCTCCCTCATCACGGATGCCTACTTCTCACTTTATCCGGAATTCAGGGAAAAAGAAGTTTATTTCTTCCTCGATGAAATTGAATCTCTTCCCTCCTGGGGAGGAGGAGTAAGTTACCTCATGGAGCGTTATCCTCTTTCCCATGTTTTCATTACCGGTTCAAGTGCCAGATATCTCTCCGGCGAGATTGCAACCGAACTCAGAGGAAGGAGTCTGTCGTGGAATTTCTACCCCCTTTCATTTAAGGAATTTCTCGCCTTCAACAACGTGGAATATACAGAAA
>CAVJJV010000105.1:0-9943 GCA_963650055.1 Comamonas kerstersii
TTTCTTATGCGGAGTACAAATGGACAAGATTGTTAGCAGGCACGGACAAAATTAGTTGGCAGTCTGGAGTCAAAATTACTTAGCAGTAACAGACAACCTGAGATTAATATCAAACATTGAAGGAAGAGCTCGCAACTCTTCCTTTTTTCTTCTTTATTGAAACTCAGAAATAGATAGACCAAACCAACAGTAGAGGTGATAAACTCGCAGAAGACAACTTATGGCTTCAATGCGGTGAGAGGCACAACATATACTCCATCGGGCCTCTTATATACTGCACCTTCAAGACCGCAGATAACACAAAGCATCTTAGGCCCTTTTTCATTATTTTCTTTTTCTATTTCCCTCTTTATCTTCAGAAGGTTCTCCGCGCCCTCATCTATTCTGTTTCTCCCCAGCTTAATTTCAAAGCCGCACCATTCTCCACTTGGGAGGGAGATAACAGCATCCATTTCCCTGTTTCTGTAATCAAGGTAATGGAAAAGCTCCGCCCCGAATGATTCTGCATATATTCTGAGATCCCTGACACATAATGCTTCAAATAGAAGTCCCAGTGTTTCGAGGTCTCCCATAAGGCTCTCCGGCGTTGCATTCAGGACAGCAGCACTGAGCGAAGGATCTACAAGATGTCTCTTCACCTGTTGCCTGACATGAACCTTTGATCTCAGCCTTGAAGAGAATGGAAGCTGGTTATCTATAAGGAGAAGTTTATTAAGGATATCAAGATAGGAGGAGATGGTGTCTGTTGTGACATCCCTGTCACCATTCGCCTTGATATCAGATTGGAAGGTCTTGAGTGTTGCAGTAGATGATTCGTTTCGCGAGAGCGACTTCAGAAGAAGTTCCATGAGTCCCTTATCCCTGTAAACATTATCAAGGCTGTAGATATCCTTATTCAGAACAGTCTTTATGTAGTCCTTTGGAAGAAGAACGGCATCCTCAAGTTTCTTCCCGATATTTCCCGGCCATCCTCCACGAAGTATGTAATCAATGATATCCTCAAGTTTCACACTCTTCAGAATTCTGTTCTCAACCTCACCTTTGCATAGCCTTTCGAGAGAAACATCTGCGGAAGAAAGTCCCATCTCATAAAGGCTCATCGGCCTCATCCTCAATGTAGCTATTCTTCCCGCACCGGTATGCGAGATATTCTTCCAGTTGGGAGTTGCAGAACCGGTGAGAATGAAAGAGCCGCATGATGATAATCGGTCCACATCAAAACGAACAGCATCCCAGAGCGCAGGAACATCCTGCCATTCATCAATAAGCCGGGGTCTCTCTCCGGGAAGTACAAGGGAAGGATCCAACTCGGCATATTGTCTGTTACGGTAATTTCCTTCAGGGTCAGCTATGAAAAAAGCACTTTTTGAATGATGTACAGCGGTCCAGGTCTTACCGATATACTTTGCCCCCTCTATGTAGACTGCCCCGAAGGCAGAGAGATATCTTTCCAAAGTCGAATCAATAATCCTCGGTCTGTATTTATTTTCATCCATATTAATCATCCATCTATAGGATATTATACATACGTTTGGCCATTTTTCAACTTTTCACTTGGCCGGATTTCAACTTTTTGCTTGGCCGGATTTCAACTTTTCACTTGCCCGGATTTCATATATTTCTCACAGATAAGTACAACGCTTACCATCTGATGGGGTGTTAACAAAGGGATAAAGCAACCAATACCTCCATAGAGGAAGATCAACTCCATGGAGCTGAACGCGCCCTGTTCATGCAGTATTTGCTGCCGTATGTATATGTTATAAGAGGCTTGATTACAATTCCTTCAAGAAGTCCGGCATTTCTCTCGATGCTGGAGACAACATTGCTCGGTTTAAATAAAAACGGCCCTGTAGACGATAAGCCTCAGAGCCGTCTTTGTATGTCGGACTTCCTTACTTCTTGAGGTTGATGACTGACTTGTCGTAGTCTTCCGGCGCATCGAAGCCCAGGAAGTTCATGAGCGTTGCAGGGATAGATGATATCCCGAGCCCTGTGTTGAGATCCTTTGAATACTCTCCGTTGTACTCCGGGTCGTATATGATACACGGTACAAGGTTGAGGGAGTGGCTTGTCTTGGGCTTGGGCTCTCCGTTGTCCTTCATCTTCACAGATCCGTCCTTGGCATGCTCGTACATGTCATCGGCATTGCCGTGATCGGCTGTCACAACCATAACGCCTCCGGCCTTCTCAATTGCGCTTTTAAGTCTCCCAATCTGGAGATCCATAGCCTCCATCGAGCATACTACCGCCTCGTAGACTCCTGTGTGTCCCACCATATCGCCATTGGGGAAGTTGAGCTTGATGAGGTCCCACTTACCGCTCTCTATCTCCTTGATGACTCTGTCTGTTATATCCGCACACTTCATCCAGGGTCTTTCCTCGAATGGTACGATATCTGATGGAATCTCTACATAGTCCTCGAGCTTATCGCAGAACTTTCCCGACTTGTTGCCGTTGAAGAAGTATGTGACATGTCCGAACTTCTGGGTCTCGGAAATCGAGAACTGCTTCATTCCGCTTGCACAGAGGTACTCAGCCATTGTCCTGTCAATGGCCGGAGGAGAGACAAGATACTGTGCAGGTATATGTAAGTCACCGTCATATTCCATCATTCCTGCATATTCAACCTTCGGGAATCTCTTTCTGTCGAACTCCTTGAGGTCCTTCTCCTGGAATGCACGTGATATCTCGATGGCACGGTCGCCGCGGAAGTTGAAGAGGATTACCGAGTCTCCGTCCTCGATTGTTCCGACTGGCTTTCCGTTCTCGGCAATGACGAACGGAGGAAGATCCTGGTCGATTGCACCGGTCTCCTTTCTGAGTGTCTCGATGGCCTCATGTGCGGATGCAAAATAGCGTCCTTCGCCGAGAACATGTGTCTCCCATCCCTTTCTCACCATATCCCAGTTGGCGTTGTATCTGTCCATTGTAATGACCATTCTGCCGCCGCCGGAAGCGATTTTCGCATCGAATGTGCCGTCAGCAGAGAGGCCCGCGAGGAAATCGGCAAACGGGTCGAAGTAATCAAGAGCTGACATCTCCCCGACATCTCTTCCGTCCAGGAGAGCATGTACTCTGACCTTCTTCACGCCTTCCTTCTTGGCTTCCATGACCATTGCCTTGAGGTTGTTGATGTGGGAGTGTACATTGCCGTCTGAAAGAAGTCCGATGAAATGGAGTGTGGAGTTGTTCTTCTTTACGTTCCCGATAAGCTTCTTCCATGTCTCACCGGCGAACATCTTTCCCGTTTCAATCGAGGATGCTACAAGCTTTGCGCCCTGATCGAAGACTCTGCCGCAGCCCATTGCGTTGTGGCCGACTTCACTGTTTCCCATGTCGGCATCGCTGGGAAGTCCCACTGCTGTTCCATGTGCCTTGAGTTTAGTCCAGGGACATGTTGTATAGAGCTTGTCCAGTGTCTGTGTTACTGCATTTGCAACTGCATCTCCGTCCTTGTACTTACCGAATCCGACTCCGTCCATGATGACCAGCATTACAGGTCCTCTTCTCTTGATGATTCCGTTTTTATTTAAAGGTTCAACCATATCTATCTCCTTCGGGAGGATTTTCTCCCATTATTCCATATTTGGTCTAGTCTCTCCTGAGCGGTGCCGTTGCCTCTTCAAGCCACGGTTTCGTCTCCTCGAAGACATAATCTATGAGCTGGTCCTTGATCCACCTGTGATAGGCATCAATCTGGGCTATCTCGACATCTGTAAGATACCTCACGTCTATGAGCTTTCTCTCATAGGGGACCATTGAGAGAATCTCGAAGTTGTAGAACTCTCCGAACTCGCTCTTCCTGTAGCTCTGGCAGGCAACAAGGTTCTCTATTCTTATTCCGTACCTTCCTGCCTTGTAGACTCCCGGCTCGTCGGATATAACCATACCTGTCTCCAAGGGGACGTCCTTCAGGCGGGCTGAAATGTTCACAGGTCCCTCATGAACGTTGAGTCTGCATCCCACTCCGTGTCCCGTACCGTGCATGTATGTCTCGGTGGAGCACCAGAGAAACTGTTTGGCAAGTATATCGAGCTGGGTGCCGACTGTTCCCTTCGGGAAGATCTGACGTGCTAAAGCTAGGTGTCCCTTGAGAACAAGTGTATAATCCTTCTTCTGTGTTTCTGTTGCTTCGGTTCCGAAGAGAAGTGTTCTTGTGAGGTCTGTTGTTCCGAACTCGAACTGGCTTCCGGTGTCGAGAACAAGAAGTCCCTGTCCCTCGACCTTCTTGTCACTCTTCTCCGACGGGCTGTAGTGGACGACGGCACCGTGTTCGTTGAATGCGGAAATCGGCTCGAACGACGGCCCGAGGTACCCCTCCATCTTCTTTCTCTCATCTTCGAAACGGTGTGCTATCTCAAGTTCCGTATAGGACCCGAGCGGATCTATTCCCGCCATGAAGTTGGCAAATGCAACTCCGTCGAGGAAGTGGGCTCTTCTCATGCCCTCCATCTCCACGGGATTCTTCCTGGCCTTGAGGTTTGTGGTGATATCGGTATCGGAGGTATTTTTCTTCTTATAAAGAGAAGTGAGGAATGTACATGATACCTTCTCCGGAGAATAGAGACCCTTTCCCTTCTTCGAGAGTGTCTCGAGATCCTTTTCGGCATCCTCGTATGGTCTTATCTCGAAATCCTCTTCAACCTTCTCGAGAAGCTCTTTGCTGAAGCGGTCCTTATTGACGAAAAGAACGGCCTGAGAGAGCGAAATGAATGCATATGAGATGAAAACCGGGTTACACGGGATATCATCGGCACGGAGATTCGTAAGCCATGCAATGTCATCGATGGATGATATGAATGTCCATTCGACTCCCATCTGTCTCATCTTGATTCTGACGAAGTTGATCTTCGCGGCACGTGTGAATCCCGCGTACTCATCCTTCATGCTTACAACATGTGAAAACGGTAGAGCAGGGCGGTCTTTCCATACTTCGAGAAAATAATCATCTGTAAGAACGAGGGAGACCCTCTTTTCCTTGAGCTTCTCTCCCATTTTATGATAGTTGTCGATGGAGATGGTCGATCTGTCGACTCCGACCTTCTTTCCCGCCTTTATATTGTCCTTCAGCCAGTCTACAGGCTCGGGTACGCCTTCACTCCTGTCCTTCATGAGGATGTACTCACTTCCCCTGATCTCCTCCTCGCCCTGAAGATAGTAGCGGGAATCAACCCAGAGGAGAGCCTTGTCGAGTGTTATAATCACAGTACCGGCAGAACCGGAGAAACCTGAAATGAACTCTCTTGTTCTCCATCTTGCAGCAACGTACTCGCTCTGATGCGGATCGGTGCCCGTTACATACCAGGCATCAATGCCGTCCTCCCTCATTCTCTTTCTGATCAATTCAACTCTTTCGTTTATCATTATTCTTTTTCCTTATCAAACTGCTTAAATAGAAGAGAAGGATTCCCCCGACAACCATCAGAAAACAGAAGACCTGTCCCTTGGAGATGTTTCCGAGTCCCTCGAAAAGGTATATGTTGTCACTCTTCTCTCCGAGTGTGAGCACATACCCTATATCGGCATCGGGCTGCCTGAAGTATTCGATTACGAATCTTATACAGCCGTATCCTATGAGATAGAAGGAGAGAATCGTGCCGTCTGCCTGATTCTTCTTCTCTTTGATTCTTTTTACGACAAACCACAGAAAGAGCCCCAGAACGATACCCTCGAAGAAGGCTTCGAAGAGCTGGCTCGGCCAGCGGGGAAGATTGACGTAATCCCCGAGAATATATTCTATGCCCACCTTATCTGCAGTCTCTCTGACCCACTCTATCGATGTACTGAATCTCTGTGCATCCGGAAATACCATTCCCATGGGGGATGTCGTCACCCTGCCGTAAAGCTCACCGTTGAAGAAATTACCCAGTCTTCCCCAGGTATAAGCAAAGGGAATCGAGAGGGCGACGTGGTCTGCAAGCTTTAAGAAATCCAGTTTCTTCACTTTAGCAAATATTATGCCGCCTATAAATGCCCCGATCACCCCGCCGTGATAGCTCATTCCCGGTAGTCCTACGAACTTTCCGTTCCTGAAGGGCCAGAAGATCATATACGGGTGCGTCAGATAATACACAGCATCATCGTAGAAGAAGCAGGAGCCGAGTCTGGCACCGAGCAGAAGTGATATGACAGCCGTAAGATAGAAGTCGTCATAGACCTCTTTATTACTCTTCGAGAGCGTTCTGTCGCTCCTTGTCGTGCGTAGAAAGAGATAGTAGGCTGTACCGAACGCAAAGATATACATGACGGCATACCATCTGACAGGTAATCCCTCGATAACATACGGGCTGAGCCAATCCGGATAATCAACAAACATCAGCATGGAGAGAGTATACTCCTTTGCATTTCTTTGAACAATTCTCACATCATGCCCTGCTGGATTGAAAAGAACACATAATATACAGATAACCATGTGCCTCTTTTGAAAAAAGGGTACTATCATTGAAAGCATGAAAAAACTGCTTGTAATTTCAATCATTGTCATTTTTTCAATATGTTCCGTCTTCTCGGCTCCTACATTCGAGAAACTGATTACTCCCTCGGCTGTACAGTATTCATCACAGAAGAACGAAAGCGCCACGAATGCCGCATCCCTCACCGAGATGCTCTACGCACTTGGCAATCTCTACAGTTACCTCGATCAGAATTATCTCTATGAAATCGACAACGAAGAGATGAAGAATGCCGTGATTTCAGCGATGATAGACTCCCTCGGAGACAAATATTCCTACTTTGTAACACCTGACGAGGCGGAAGACTACAAGGAGGAGAGCGACGGTAAATATGTAGGTATAGGAACATACCTTACGAAGGTGAATCCGGCTTATATAGACTGGGACGACCCCTCTACGTATATGGTCATAATCACATCTCCCTTCCCGGGCGGACCGGCCGACAGGGCGGGACTCCGTGCCGGTGATATGATCAGCCACGTCAACGGTGAAGAGATATACGAACTCAATGCAACAGATGCCAGCCGGAAGATAAGGGGTACGGCGGGAACTCCCATCACGCTTACAGTCCACCGCGGCTCCGCCACTTTCGATATAACCCTGATGCCTGAGGAGATTACGACTCCCACTACATCCAAGACCATCCTCGAGGGGAATATCGGGTACCTGGCCATCACACAGTTCTCGAAGACGACATATGAAAGTGTAAAAGAGAATCTCGAGGAACTCCTGGATGAAGGCGCAGAGAGTCTTATCATCGACCTCAGGAACAACGGAGGCGGGGTTGTTGACTCTTCTCTCAGCATCGCCAACATGTTCGTCGAAGGCGGTAAGGTTCTGATGACAACAAAATTCAAGGAATCCGCATCGAAGAAGAACACCACATACACATCAACTGATGCCCTCTCCGTTCCTCTCTCATTCCCCGTTGTACTTCTTGTCAACGGAGGTACCGCCAGTGCAAGTGAAATACTGACAGGAGCACTCAGAGACAACGACAGGGCCGTAGTCGTCGGCTCGCAGACCTTCGGAAAGGGAATCATGCAATACTCCATATCATTCATGGACGGATACCTCAATCTCACAGTCGCCAACTATTACACTCCAAGCGGAAAATCAATCCATGAAGTGGGAATAACACCCGATTATGTTGTAGAGACAGCAGAGTATACAGACGATGAGCTTGATGCCTATGCCTCCTTCCTCAAGGAAGACTACATATCAAAATGGCTGGAAGATTGCCCGGAGTACTCAAAGGAGAATATCCTCGCATTCGCAGAAACATATTCCGACAGCGGAGTTCCCCATGACCTTCTCTGTCTCCTGATTCGTAACGAATACATCTACACTCTCGACTACGACCAGCGCCCGGTAGCCGATCCCGATTTCGACACCCAGCTTGCCAAAGCCATTGAAGTCATAAAAAGCGGAATAACAGTACAGGATGTCAACAGTCTTAAAACAGAGGGCAATTGATGCGTGTCTTTCTTCTCGATAAATTCTACAGCGGAGAGGATACATATCCTCTGAAGAAAAGGGATATACAATACCTCGAAAAGGTCCTGAGACTTAATAACGGCGTCACTTTTACAGCAAAAGATGTAAATGAGAACTATTATAAGGCTACTCTGCTCTCCGGTGACTATCTCTCGCTCGAGCCCACAGAGAAGCCTGAAGAGACCCTCCTCGACACCCTTTCCGGGTACAGCGGCACCTTCGCCCCCATCGATATGTACATAGCCGTTCTCAAGGGAAAGAAGAACGAAACGGTAGTGAGGGCCCTGACTGAAATCGGAGTGAGAAGAATAATCTTCATCAAAACTGAATTCTGCCAGGAGACGGAATTTTCCTCCCACCAGAGGGAAAGACTCGAGACAATCATGAAGGAGGCCGTCCAGCAGTGCGGTGGAAGAAGTCCTTCCCTCGAGGGCCCGGTAGACTACAGTAGCGCCCTCGAGAAGGCGGAAGGAAAGATAATTATTCTCCACCAGGCGGTGAGAAAAAATACACTCTCCCTGAAAGACATGGATTTAACCGGTTCTGTTGTATCGTGTTTTGTGGGTCCGGAAGGAGGATTTTCTGACAGGGAATGCATTTACGCGGAAGAAAGAGGTGCTTTCCCGGTACTCCTCAAGACCAATATCCTGAGAGCCGAAACTGCCTCAATCTACGCTTCTTCCGCCATTCAGACGCTCATACATTGACAGATTATACACTTTGACAGCTCCCTCCACCTGTCCGATACTCATAGTTACCTCGTTCGCCGGGATGAGATGAGAAACTGGAAAGGAGCAGAAAAACCACCTTATGCGTGGTTGTTTCTATCACACTATGTCAAAGATATTTGTTTATGGAAAAGAAGCGAGCATTTTCGAGTATATCAACACCTCAGAGTCAGAGAGAGAAAACTGTACATTTCTTACATCAGCCTCCTCGTCCCATTCCTTCTCCCCTGGTGATATCCTCATCCTCATCTCCGAAGACCTCTCTTTAATAAAGAAGACGGCATCCTCTCTTTCCCCCGAGATTCCACTCATCATTGTAACAAGAAGATACGAGTGGTTTGAGAGATTCCCGCTTCTCTATCTCAAGGTCTTTCCGCCTCCTGTATCATCACTCTCAGTTCATACGGCCCTCAATGAAGCACGTAATGCCATCAGGCTCTATACGGAACTCGAAAAACATATAGTCGGGGTGAGCCGTGATGCGTGCACGCTCAGGAGCAACATAGTTCTTTCCTCCTCGATGGCGTCTCCTGTCAACATATCAGGGGAGACCGGAACGGGAAAAACATTAGCTGCCAGAATGATACATATGCTCGGAAGCAGACGAAGCCGGAAGATGGTATATGTCAACTGTGCCAATCTCTCCTCTTCCGTTGCCGACTCTGAGCTATTCGGACACGCTAAAGGAGCATACACAGGAGCCCTTACACACCGTGACGGCTTGATAAAATCAGCAGACGACTCCACGCTCTTTCTCGACGAGATAGGAAATCTGCCGTTAGAGCAGCAGGCAAAACTCCTTGATACGATAGAGAACGGACGCTACAGGAGAATCGGGGAGAACAGCGAGTATACATCAAGCTTCAGGCTCATAACGGCAGCTCAGGAGAGTCTTGAGACCCTCCTTGAAAAAAAGAAGCTGAGGGAGGACTTCTACTACCGTATCAGGTCATTCTCATTCGAGATAAAACCACTTAGAAACCACAAGGAGGATATTCCTTTCTTCGTAAGGTTCTATGAAAAGAAAAAGCCCGACCTCAAACGGCACATAGAAAACTACAGCCCCCTTTTAGAGAGCGACTGGAGAGGAAATGTACGCGAACTTTTCCACTATCTGGACCTCGTTTATCACATCTGAACACTAGATTCATTCTGTTACAGTGGAAACATATCAAATTACATTTCTATATCAATTCAAGAATTAGACGGACGCTTCATTACATTTTCAAAATTGTGAAAAAAATGTTAAAAACTACTTGATCG
>CAVJJV010000106.1:0-5118 GCA_963650055.1 Comamonas kerstersii
CCTGCATTTACCAAGTAGTCGTCCTTTGTTTCCACAACTCGCAATGAGACACCGAGTTTTCTCAAATCCGATACTATACGATTGTATTCCCCCAGTCTCTTTCTCTTCCCGTTCTCCTCTTTCTCCGCGTCCTCTACAGCCTTCGTCAGCTCCCTGATAACTCTTGCCCTGTCGTCACTCTGAAGAAAGACGAGAAGGCTGTCATTCTCCTCCGTCTCCTTCTCGTTCTTCCCGATCCTCTTCTTTATCGAGTCTATCTCTTTCTTCTTTTTCTCCTTCTCTTCCCCCGCAAGTCTGAGTGCATGGAGGATAAACCAGCTCTCGAGCCCCCTTAGGGAGAGAGAAAGGCTGTTCTTCTCCGCGAGGACGAGGCTGTAGGCATCCCCGTTCTTGACGACCCGTGATAGAAATTCTATCTCCTTCTCCGTCTTTCTCATCTCCAGCTCTATCTTGGTTATGTTTGCAAAGTCGGAGTTCAGCTGCTCGTATTCCCTGACGGGACTTCTGTCTTCAAGCATGTACATTCTGATGAATGATGTGATGTCGCCGAGTACCTTGAGGCCCACCGTCTGGCTGAAGAGCTTGAGGGCGTTGTCGCTGCGGAAGCCGAATTTATCCATGAAGAAATTCTGGTACTGGACAAAGGAATCAAAGACCCTGGAGCCGCATGTATTGACAAGTACCTGCACCCACCTGGTGTTCTGTGCCATGCGGGTATTGTTCCTATCGAGGATGAGTGTTATGTCCTCTATTCTCAATTCCTTCTCGGTGATGACCTTGATGCACTTCAACTCCTCGCCCGAGAAATATCTCACCTGGAGAAGTGTCAGATACCTGTCTGTCACCTCCTCATGGAATATTCCGTTCAATATCGATATGACTTCATTCTTCTTTCTCAGGTACTTCGAGACTCCCTCGCCTTCGTCATCCGCCCTGCTGCCGTAGGCGCCGAGAGTATAATTCTTCTCGTCTCTCTCCCTCTTTCTGCTGCTCTCCGAGGAGAGATTGTAGAAACGTCTGTTTGGAGGAATCAGAAGAGTCAGGATGGCGTCGACCGTCGTTGTCTTTCCCGAGCCGTTGAGACCTGTGAGGATAGTCGATTTGTCATCGAATGAGAATGTAACTGTTTTCCTGTCGAAGACACCCCAGTTGAAAATCTGGAGGGTCTTGAGTCTGTATCCTGAACTGTTATCTGAAAAAAGGTCCCTCATCTTCCGTCCTCCCCGGTGCTTTTTTCCGCTTTCTTCATCTTGAGTAGAAGTTCCTTCATGAATTCAGTGTCGATTCTTGCCTTTATGATCGGACTGAGCTCGAACTCCGCATCATCGCTTATCTCGTTGTCGCCGAGGGCATCAGAGGATACAAAGAGGAAGGTGAGACGGCAGAGCGTCCTCAGAGTCGAATCGAATGTCTTCATCTGCCTGAGTTCATCGGCTCTCTCCTTTGTGAAACTTCTGTAAAGGGAGACTATCTCGCTTTTACGCATCACAAGGCACTCCGACTCGCTCTGTCCCGTTTCGAACTTCTCGATTTCATACCTCAGGAGCACCAGAAGCATACTCGCCTGATACGAGAGCGGAGTCTTCTTTATAAGGTGCGGGAGCTTCGAGTCCGCAGCACTCTCCTCATCATCCTCGTCCTCCATTCCCTTACCCAGTCTCTCACCGGCTTCCCGGAGGAATGCGTAGCCGTCTATCGTCTCGAGGAAGACGGAGAGGCCGATTACACCGAAGTAATCGTCAAGGGAGGACTTATATGTCAATATGCTCTCCCATATATCCTTCTTCTCCCTCTTTTTGTAGACAGGTCCCCTGAGGAGTTTGACTGCCGCCGCACTCCATGGTTTTTCACTCTGCATAAAATCTCACCTCCGGTAATCTAACTGAATATTCTCTCTCTTTCCATGTATAGATGACTGTCTCCTCTGTGCTCGGATTGACGGCGTTTTTCTCCCTCTTCTCCGCTATTGTTATGTAGGTGACAATCTCCTCGAGCCCCTTCTCGAGGGGGAATCTCTCCAGAAGCTCCCCAAGCGTGAAGCTCTCCCTTCCCGTCTCTCTGAAGAAGAGCTCTATCCTTCTCCTGAGTTCGTTTTCATCGACATAGAACTCGCTGTGGAGCGACAGTACGGCGCTCCTGTCGTTCCCGTCGTCGAAGAGAATCACGGGAGCCGTACTCTCCTCCCTTTCGAGTCGAATCGTTCTCGAGAGAGGAAAGAGAAGCTCGGGAGAGGTATCTGTCTCCATTTCGATTTCCGCCTGGGCCTTTGTATTGTCCTTCAATACGGCACTCTCCTGCCTCAGGAGTGCGGTAAGCTCTTCGAAGCCCCGCCTTTCGCTTCTTGTCCTCTGGGCCATCACCCTGCTCATTCTCTCGGTGAGGATGGAATTCTTGTCCACAATCCTCTTTCCTGCAGAATAGAAGGTCTTACGCAGCGAAAGGAGAAAGGAATCGTCGTAATCTATATTCTGGAGCTTCAACAGTGACTCTATCTCCCCGCAGAGCTCTGTGATTCTGTCGTCGCTGTAGCGCATCATGTAGTTCCAGAAGCCGTCGAAAGACTGTCCCTGGGGGGAGGCATAGAGCTCCTTATGGAGTGTCAGGGAGTAGCCCAGAATCTTACGCCTGTTCGCATCACCCTCCGCCTGCCGGGAGGCAATCTTGTTCATGATCTCCCTGAAGTTGTCCTCGACCTGTGCAAAGTCCGAGAGTATTTCACGTCCCCTGTTCTCAAGATCCCTCAGATACTCGAGTGTCTTACGCCTGTCGAATGTTCTGACTGTATTAGTGCGTTCTATCTCCTCTTTCTCCCTGTTGAGTTCGTCTATCTCTCTCTCGAGCTCCCTGATCCTCTTCTTAGGATCCCCGTTCATATTGTCCGCAAGGCTCTTCAGCTGGGTGAGGATGAAATTGAAGGAGCTTTCGGTTGCTATGGTATCGCTGTTGAGAATACGTGCAATGAATGGAAGGATGCGGGAGACGGCACTGTCGAGTTCGATTATCTCCCTCTTTTCACTGTCACGGTAGCGCCTGATGTAATGTTTCTTCTCGCTGAGCCAGCTCTCCGTGTAGGCACGGATTCTCTCGCCGATATTCCCCTCGAGGAGGAAACCGCCCTCCGCGGGGTTTTCTTCAAGGATATCCTCCTCGAGCTCTATCTCCTCATCCTGGTTGGCCGAAAGGAAGTTCTCCAGCCTTATGCTGAATTCATCATACGGAAGGGACGAAATACTGTTGAGATAGAAAGTGTTGTATAGAAAGGTCATCACGAAAGAGGCCGACCTGCTGCGGAGTATCGAGATTCCGCTGTCGTTCTTCAATATGTCCTCAAGTCTCTGTATTGTTAATTCCTGCACCTTAGAATCCTTTCAAATAGATTACAACAAATGAGCGTGGATGATAAAGACAGCTTTTCATTCGGAGAGGATGAATGAAGCGACTGCATCGGAAGTCCGGGCTATCTGTTCACGCCGGGAGATCAAAGCCATGCCGTCCCCCTTCTGCTCTCCGTAGAAGCCGTAATAGGCGTGGTTCCCTCCATCTATGACAACTGTCACGGAATCGGAAGGAATAAGACTCTTCCCGCTCTCGATTCTATCCATATTGAGAACTCCGTCCTCCGTTCCGTATATCGAGAGTACTCTGAGCCCCTTTTCTTTAAGGTCCTTTGTAGTATAGGAGGCGAGAAACACAACACCCGAAAGCTTACCGGGACTGGACGATGCATAGTACGCCGCCATGGCCCCGCCGAGTGAGTGGCCGCCTATGTACCAGCTTTCATAATCATACGCTCCGATAATCCCATCCGCCCTGTCGAGAGAGAAGAAAGCAAGATTGAAAGGCATGCGGACAAGAAAAACATCAACTCCCTTTTGAGCCGTTTCATACATCAGAGGTATATAGGATGTGTACTCGACTTTCGCTCCCGGGTAGAAGACGAGTGCCTTTCCCTCCCCCGGACCGTCGAAATAGATATAGTCGTCCTTCTCTTCCATTCTCACCGAACCGTTGAGAGCAAAGTAATCATAGACTCCGTCCTCTGCATGGTAGTAGACGCCGGCATAGAGAAAGAAGGCTCCGGCAGTGACAAGAAGAAGAGAGAGGATGATTATAAGGGCTTTCCGATGCTTCATTATGCTTCCCATTCATCAAGGATGAGAGTCTGACGGGAATCATACCCTTCCTTCCTGAAGGAGGAGAAGAGACAGTCCATCCTGAGAGGATTAACGGCGATAAGATACATGGGATGACCTTCCTCATAGAGTTTTCTGAGTGTCCCGAGGGGTATCTTCCTGTATCCTGCATGGCTGATATAGAGGGGTGTGAACGGCTCTATGATTTCAGCCCTTCCCGTTACCTGGACACTCCTGAGGCCGTCGAAGGAGGGATTGTCGTCGAAGACGGCAAGTGAGACATTGCTGTTCTTCTCAAGTCCGGTGAACTTCTCTCCGCCCTCTGTGAATATCCAGAAAATACCGTCGTGGAAACTGTACTCAAGAGGCGTACACCTCACCCTCTCTCCACTCCCCGTGGCAAGCGCCGAGACGCGGGAGGACGACAGATAGTCATATACCATTCTCCTGAGCTCTCCTCTATCCATCTTCACGCCGCTCCTTCCATTCCAGAAGGATGCAGCCTTCATATATTCTTCGTGTGTCATATAAGTGTATTATAGTCTCAAAAGAAATATCTATCAAACACGGTAATTGCGGACTATTCTTTTAAGAGCGGAGGATGAGATGCTCTTCGGAGTTTCATGTATGGGAAAATCAACAGTCGGAAAGCTCGTTGCGGAGAGTCTTGCATGGAGATTCTACAATCTCGACGAAGAGGTGAAGAGAAGAAGAGGAACGACACTGGAGGAGTTTGTGAAGACAGGCTCTCTCGGAGAAAGGGACAACTATCGTGCAGAGGTCATCAATCAACAACCCACGGGTCAAGACCCGGGGTATGAGAGCGAAAGCATCTCGTGCCCTTGTTGATTAGCCTAAGCCTTCAGATTCGGTGACGGATTTGCTGGCTACGTTATGGGAGAATATATAGGTACCGATAGGTGTTGTCCCAGCCTGTCTGCTCTACGGTCCGTGTTTAAACAGTCTTGATGGGTAGAGACAGTGA
>CAVJJV010000107.1:0-4886 GCA_963650055.1 Comamonas kerstersii
GTATGGAGTGGCTCGATATGAACAAGACGGAGTACCCGCAGGTATTCGGATCCAATCTCGCCCTCTATACCGAGACCAACTATATGGCTATATGCGGAAAGGTACCGGCGTTCGTCGAGGTCGACCGCAAACTTACGGCCCTTGCAAACAAGGCTTATAAGGAAAAGAAGATGATGGCCAGAGAGTACCGCCACCGTGCAATCGTATGGGGCGTCCAGTCACACTTCTATATGGACTTCCTGCTCTGGATGCTCAACTGCTGGGGAATCGTTCCTCTTACCGATATGCTTTCCATGGTGAATACGGACATGATTGCCGAAGAGGATACTCCCGAGAACCGTGAGAAGGCCTATTACGATATGGCATGGCTCACCGAGAACATGATCATGAGAAACCGCACCCACGGAGGATACAAGGTTCTCCTGGACGAACTCTGGGAGTACTGCGAGGAGTTCAATGCCGATATGGTCATCCTCTGGGAGCATATGGCATGCAAGGCCCTTGACGGCATGCACGGCCAGTTCGAGGAGAAGGCGAGGGAGAAGGGTATACACCTTGTGTGGGTCACCCACGATCTCTTCGACCCGAGAATCGTTTCCCGTCAGGGAGTCCGTGACCAGCTCAATCTATATATGAGAACAGTATTCAAGGAAGAACCGTTGGATCCGTCACTGGAAATATTACACGACGAGCATTCATGGTGATTACAGGGAGGAAAAGAAGATGAAATATTACGGCGGATGTGATTCCGGATCAACTTATACAAAGTGTGTGATTATCGACGAGACGGGGAAGATGGTGGCTGATGTCACGCTCCGCAGCCGTATCAACGCGGTTCTGTCCTGCGAGGAGTCGATTGAAAAGGCGGTAGCCCAGGTACCGGAGCTGAAATCTCCCTCGGACCTTGCCTACCTTGTGGGCACAGGATACGGACGCAACAAGGTTCCGTCTGCAGACGAGAACATCTCCGAGATTTCATGCCATGCAATGGGTGTCCATGTTGCAGACCCCGCAGTCAAGGCCATCATCGACATCGGTGGACAGGACGTGAAGGGCATTGCAATCGACGGCGACGGAACTGTCCTGAACTTTGCGATGAATGATAAGTGCGCAGCTGGAACGGGACGCTTCTTCGAGGCAATGGCCAAGGCATTCGAGATGGAGCTTCCTGAGTTCTCGAAGCTCTCCTTGAAGGCTAAAAACGTAATACCTATTACATCCCAGTGCACGGTATTTGCCGAGTCCGAGGTTATCTCACTCGTGGGAGAAGGTAAGCCGATGGATGAGATAGCGGCAGGCATCGAACTCTCTGTTGCAAAGCGCTGCTTTGTAATGGCGAAGAAGGCCGGTGCTGTAGACTCCATTACACTCACCGGGGGCTGTGCGAAGAATGACGGCCTCAAGAAGGCGATTGAAAAGGTGTTGAACCTCCGTGTTATCGAGCTTCCGATAGATCCCCAGCTCATGGGTGCACTCGGGGCTGCGGAGTTTGCGCGCCAGAAGGGAATGAGCAGGTAAGGAGGTCTATATGGCAGTATTTCTTCATGTTCTTCTGATTATTCTGATTGTGCTGCTCGCTCTCTTCGTTCTGAGCTTCGTCGTCTATTTCTTCAATCTCGATATGAAGCTTACCGCTCTCATCGAGCCGATACTCCAGAAGCACTACGACAAGATCAAGAGAGACACGCATCTATGAAACTCTATGATGAAATCATCTCGGACATTCTCTCCTGTCTTGAAAGAGAGGAATGTGTGGATCTTCCCATTGAAGACCCTGTCGGCAGAGCCTGGCCTGACGAGGGAAAGTCGATGATGATTCTGAAGGGTGATACGGCATACGAGCTGGGGGGACAGGGGCTCCCCGCCGTGGGAAGCACCATTCTGACGACTGATTGTTCTCTTGTTCCCCGGAATGAGATCACCCTCGTCGGAAATGACCTGGGAGAGATTGAAAAGGACAATCCTTATGCAAGAATTGTCCTTGTGCGTGTAAAAGAAGATTGTATCGGAACGGGAAATAAGTTATACAATACTATTCAGAACATAGGTTATTTCCGTTATCACATCTATCCGAGAGGTTTCATGCTGCGGGTATCCTCTTCTCTTGACAGGGAGTCTGTCCGTATAGGAAAAGATGCACTCTCCGAGGGCCTGGACTTCACGGCTGTCGGGAACGTTATGCTGAGGGCTGTTAAAATGCACCGGGAGGTTGAGGCGGCAAGAATCATATTCATCACCTCCCGGGATGCTGATTACGGGAGACTGAAGAACGACCAGAAGAGGGCCAGGGAGATTACTTCGACCATCGACCATATGCTCAAGGACGTCAACATGGACTGCGGCTCATGCGGACTTCAGGAAATCTGCGACGAGGTCGAGGGATTGAGGGAGATGCATTTCGGTCTGAGTGAAGGACATATTAAATAAGGAAGTTGAGCATACGGTATGCTGACAATATTAACATTTTGAGGAAGGAGAAAAGGAAGGTATATCATGGACATGAACAAGTATAATGAGTGGCCTGCCAATCACAAAGGGGACAAGAATCCCAGCCCGAAGATCATTGAACTGGGAAAACGAATCACAGATGTCGCCAAACATATGATCGGCGGTGTCACAGCCGATGACCCGGAATACTGGGGACTGGCGGAAATCATCACCGAGGAGATGGCCGAAGTCGGTCTTACAATGAAGAAGCGTGTACACTACACATTCGACCAGCTCTGTGAAATGAACAAGGATAAGGTAGCCCAGAAGGGAAAAGACGGCTTCCAGAAACTCCTTGACGAGATGGCTTATGTAGGACTGCTCGAGTATGACTACGGCTATCACTATGACCATAACGGCCGTACGGCTCCCCCGTCGGAAAGACGCTATACACTTCCTATGTTCGTACCCGGATCGGCTGAACTCTTCAATATGGAGGAGGTTCCGGGAGATCTGAACAAGAACCCGAGACTTGAAGAGCATCCCGATGTTGCAGCATTCTTCGAACGTATGACATATATCCCGCTTGAGGGAATTACACAGATGGTTCCACCCGGAGGCGCAGGTGTCGGTATGCACGTCATTCCCGTCGAGAAGGCCATCAACATGGAGAGCAAGGCTATGGATATCGAGAAGCTCTCCTACTGGCTCTCTAAGTATGAGGGAAAGATTGGTGTCGGACGCTGTTCATGCCGTGCTTCCCGCAAGGCTATCGGAGACGGATGTGCAGATGATGATGCCGAGTGGTGTATCGGAGTCGGCGACTTTGCTGACTACTGCCGTGAGACGGGAAAGGGCCATGATATAACAAAAGAGGAGGCCCTCGCCATCCTCAAGAAAGCTGAGGACAACGGCTTCGTCCACCAGATAACGAACATCGACGGCGAGAACAAGATCTTCGGTATCTGCAACTGTAACGTTAATATCTGTAATGCACTCCGTACCTCCCAGCTCTTCAACACACCCAATATGTCCCGTTCCGCGTATGTTGCACATGTGGACAAGGACAAGTGTGTTGCATGCGGACGCTGTGTCGAGTACTGCCCGGCAGGTGCTACAAGACTGGGACAGAAGCTCTGCAGGAAAGACGGAAGCGAAGTGAAGTATCCCAGACAGATTCTTCCGGACAAGGTCAAGTGGGGGAAGCAGTATTATGACCCCGACTACAGGGACAACAACCGTATAAACACACATAAGACAGGTACAGCTCCGTGTAAGACTGCATGCCCGGCCCATATCGCCGTCCAGGGATACCTCAAGAAGGCTGCGCAGGGTAAGTATGACGAGGCTCTTGCCCTCATCAAGAAGCAGAACCCGTTCCCGGCTGTCTGCGGCCGCGTATGCAACAGGCGCTGTGAGGATGCATGTACGAGAGGCACGATTGACCAGCCTATAGCAATCGATGCAGTCAAGAGATTCATTGCAGAGCGTGACCTTCATGCTGAAACAAGATATATTCCGCCGGTAGTCGTTGCGGGAAGCATCCACAAGAACAGCTGGGATGAGAAGATCGCCGTTATCGGTGCAGGTCCCGCTGGTCTTTCATGTGCATATTACCTTGCAACGAGAGGATACAAGCCTACAGTATTCGAGAAGAACGAGATGGCAGGCGGTATGCTCAGATACGGTATTCCTTCCTACAAACTCGAGAAGGATGTAATCGAAGCGGAAATCGACGTCATCCGTGCCCTCGGAGTCGAAATCAAGACAGGTGTTGAGGTGGGTAAGGATGTCACCCTCAATGAGCTCAGAGCACAGGGATACAAGGCCTTCTATATCGCCATCGGCTGTACAGGCGGACGCCGCCCCGGAGTCCCCGGAGATGATGCTGAAGAGACCTTCACGGCAATCGATTACCTCAAGGCTGCCAACTGCGGCGGTAAGGAGTTCAAAGGACGCGTAGTCGTCGTCGGAGGCGGAAACGTCTCGATTGATGCTTCCCGTGTCAGCGTGAGAAACGGTGCGGGTAAAGTCACACAGCTCTCTCTCGAGTCCGAGAACGAGATGCCTGCATCGAAGGAAGAGGTGAGAGAAGCCATCGAAGACGGTGTCGAAATCAAGTGCGGATGGGGCCCCAAGGAGGTTCTCGTCAAGGACGGAAAGGTCAGCGGAATCATCTTCAAGAGATGTACTTCCGTATTCGAAGAGGTCAACGGCAGGAAGAAGTTCAGCCCGAAGTACGACGAGAACGACACAATCGAAATCGAATGTGAGCGTGTTATCTTCGCTATCGGACAGCACTCCGAGTGGGGAGACCTCCTCAAGGGTGAGAACGTCGAGTTCAAGGGCCCGGCTCTCCAGGCAGACGGACTTACATACCAGGTGAAGGGTGCCCCCGATCTCTTCATCGGAGGCGATGTCATGACAGGACCCAAGTTCGCAATCGACGCAATTGCCGC